>NZ_JAKGTG010000048.1:0-22328 GCF_022324845.1 Clostridium sp. YIM B02506 | reverse complement strand
GGATAGTTTATCCATTATAGGTGGGTCAACTTTACTCGTTAAAGGTGGGTCAGTTTTAAGTATAAATCAACACATTGTTACTTAAATAAATCAAAAAGGAGTAGTTAGAATGAAAAAATTTAATATAGACGAAACCATTAAAAATGCAGCAGAAGAGGGCGCTAAAAAAGCAGTATCTTTACTAAACAAAGAAATTAAAGATAATAGAATTCATAACACTAAGTTGCTTATGAAAAATTATAATAAGCTTAAGGATCATATAGATAAAGTAAAATCAGACATAGAGTTTGAAATTGAACAGGCTGAGGATAAAGTTTGGCTTACTAGTATAGTTAGAACTAAATTAAGAACTATGCAACTTATAGCTTTTATAGACAATGCTTTAGAATTAGTAAAAGAAGATATGAAGAAAAACTGTGTTGAATATAAATATAGAGCTTTTGAAATGTACTATCTTGAAGAAAAAAACAATGAGGAAATAGTAAGTAAAATGAAATGTGGAAAGAACCAACCTAGAATATGGTCAGATGTAATACTTAATGAACTTAGTATTTACTTATGGGGAATAGAAGCATTAGGGATATAAGAGGGAAAAGATGGAGTTTTCAAAGTGATTATAATGTACTAAAATGGTAGTAGGTAATATTATATCTATTGGCAGTAAGCAGGGACTTACAACATGGTTGCTGCATGGAAGGCACTCGAAAGGGTGTCTTTTTATTTCAATCAATTATATTTCATGTATTTAATTTTATAAATGGTTTAAATTTTTTACTTATTTTGTAAATTATCTCAGATAATGTAGTACATATATTCTTGTTATTATAAGTTATGTAATAATATAATTATGCTTGTAGGGAAGTGTTTATAAATAATAATCTAATTGGCTTCCACAAATAAAGGATGTGATATATATGACTTTTATGTCAGAAAATATGATTTTAGATAATGTTAGTGAATATGTTAATAACAATTCAAAATACGCAATTCTAATTGATGGTGAATGGGGATGTGGAAAAACATTTTTTGTTAAAAAAAAGCTTATTCCAGAAATAGAAAATAATAATACTAATAGAAAAACTATTTATATTTCATTATATGGACTCAAATCTTGTGATGATATAATGAAAAAAATATTTATAAAGATGATACCCTTAGCTGATAATTCAATAAAAAATAAATTAGAACCTTTTGCAAGTGTAATTCTTAGTGGCATAAGTTTATATAATATAAAATTACCTAAAATAAATATACCTAAAATAAAATACGAGAATTTTATCAATTTAGATAAATACATAATTTTTTTTGATGACTTAGAACGCTGTAGTATTGAATTAAATGAAATATTAGGATATATGAATAATTTAGTGGAACATAATAATGTAAAAATGATTATAATTGCTAATGAAAAAGAGCTTGGCAAAGTAAACAAATTTAATAACTTAGAAGCTAAGTATTCATTAGCATTAAATAAGAATATACAATTCCCCAATTTTAATATTAGCTATGATGATATTATTAATTCTATGTCACCTGAGTCAAATGATAAAGTTGTAAAAAAAGCTATCGATGTTGATACATTATTAAAAAGATGTGAATATTTGTTTGATAAAGATATTTTATATCATCAAATTAAAGAAAAACTCATAGGTGAAACTATGAAATTCACTCCTGATATTTCAGAAATATTAAATGCTATTATTGTAAATAATGTAAAACATGACAAAGTTAAAGAATTATTATATCCTTTAAAAGAATCTATACAAACTAGGCTTAATACTAACAATCATAATAATTTTAGAACTGTATTATTTACTCTTGAGAAATTTGAAAGATTGTATAGTGTCATAAATAAAATTGAAATCGAAGATAATATCAAGTTACAAATCTTAGAAGATATTTTTATATGTTGCTTAAATTTTTCGATTAAGTTTAGAAAAGGCGATATATCAATATCTTGGAACCAAGATGAGGAATTTGCAGAAATAGCGTTAAATAAATATAACCCTGATACTAATATAATTGGATTTAAATTTGTATATGAGTTTATTTTCAATGCATACTTTAATGAAAAAATTATAAAAGAGGCAGTAATTCAATACTCAGAATTTTTAATAGCAAAGGGGAAAATTTCAGATGATTCTATAAATATTATTGAAAATGACTGGTGGAAAATTGATGATTCTATGGCTATTCAATGTATAGAAAAAATTAATGAAAAGCTAATAGATAATGGCTACTCTTATTCTTTGTATCCACTTATAATATCTAGGTATTTATCCTTCAACAATATGGGAATGGAAATCGACATTAAAAATATTATGGTTATTATGAAAAATAATATAACTAAACTAAGTGATAATGCAAATTTTGAGCCTTATTTATTTGGATATTATGTTGCAGATGAAATTAAAAGTGAATTTAATTCATTAATGGCTGACTTACAAGATTACTCAAATAGTAATAGTAATAATAATCGTTTAAATAAAATAAATACACTTTTAAATACTAATGATACATGGGCTCAAGAGTTGTATAAATATATAACTAAGAATGCTTTTGCAATAAGAGAACAAAATAAATTCTTATCT
Organism: Clostridium sp. YIM B02506; assembly: GCF_022324845.1. Classification (NCBI taxonomy): domain Bacteria; kingdom Bacillati; phylum Bacillota; class Clostridia; order Eubacteriales; family Clostridiaceae; genus Clostridium; species Clostridium sp. YIM B02506. Next base: position 19,737 of record NZ_JAKGTG010000048.1, on the reverse strand, counting down.
GGTTTTAATATTGATATATTATTTGAAATTCTTATAAAAACTTCAAATGGCAATATTATACACTTTACTAATTCACTTAAATTTATATATGATCGCGGACAAATAAATTTTTACTATAAGGATGATGAAGAAAACATAAGACTATTAAAAAATAAACTTAATGGGTACATGGATTTAGAAAATAATAATGAAAAAATTAAACGTTATAATTTAGATAATCTAGTAAAAGACTTAGAAAAATATTTATCTCAATTAGCACAAGAATGAGTTTAATTTATATATAATTACCAAGTATAACTAATGAAGTATTTTATTATTAACTACTATGGAGGGGACCATGCTAGAAGTAACAAGTAAAACAATAATAGTTATAACAACTATAAGTACATTTCTAGGATTCTATTTAAAAACTATAATGAGTTTTTTTACAGAATCTCTAAAAATAAAATACAAAAACATACCAGAAGAAAACTCAATATTTCAAGTAATAATTAAATTGATGTTCTACATAATAATAATAATAGAACTATTTTTCATGTTTTTGCTAATTTATTCTCTTTTACAAAATAAGGCTTTATTTTCAACAAACCTAAAAACGCCTATTGCCAAAGATATAACTGAATCAGTGATATTAATATTAATTCTTTTTATCACTGTGTGGACAGGCATGTTTTTTGAAAATTTAAGAGAAAATTATTACGCAAGATTAACTAATAAAAAACATAAATATGTTACTAAAGCTTTAAAGTTTACGCATTTTATCGTTATTCTTATAACACTAATATTTCTAATTTTAATATCATGGGGCACATACGATTACTTTTTTAAAAGTAATACTATAGATTCAACTAAAACTATGCAAACAATTTTAAGTAATATTTCTATTTTAACATTACTTGTATTGCAATTAAAAATGAGTGAAATCTGTGAAATATTAGAAAAAGAAAGCAGATTTATTCTTCATTCTGATGGCTTACCAATTAAATGTAGCTGCTATTTAGAATGTAAGGAATATTACCTTGTAATTAATAATTCCAATGAAATGTATATTAAAAAAAGTAGTATTAAAAGAATTGAAAAAATATTTGAAGAGGTGAAAACTGAAGAAATGATAAAAGAAGAAAAAACTAAAAAATTTTTTAATAAATTTTATAACTATTTTGTAAAAGTGAAAAACAATAGAATATTTATGATAATACTTGTCTTTGTGGCCTTTTCTTTTGCTTTCCCACTTTTTCTCCAACTTTGGTATAAACCTTCATTCAGCGATTGGTATAGTATATTAGCAAGTTTTATAGGAGGATCAATTGGAGGCATTACAACATTAATTGCATTATATACATCAACAGAAGAAACCAAAAAAATCCAAAATGAAAATATGAAATATAATAATAAAATACTTAATATTCAGATATTAAATGAAAAAATTAAAGACTATAAAACATGCTCAATTGAGATAAATTCATTTCTTAACTCTATAAATGAATTTGTAATTTCAATAGATAATATTAAAAATATTATCGGGTTGAATGGAAATTCATCATTAACTCAGAATTTATTTAAATTATATACAGATTATACGAATACATTCAACAAATTCACTTTAACAACAAAGTGTATAGACCCTAAGAGTATTTTAAATGAATTTATATCTATATCTGACACAAACAATAAAATATTAGAATCACTAACATTTTTAACAGCAATAAACCCTACAAAAGATAATATTGGCCTTATTGATATGGTTTCTTTAAATTTATTAAAACTCAATAAAAAAATTGAAGAATTACAAAATATTATTCAAGAGGAGATAAATACTTATTACTCACAGAAGTACAACCTAGCAACAAAATGATAACAATCTTGTTGTTATCTAACTCTCATAAATGAATATCCTTTAACAAGAGGAAATTACTCTTTTCTGTAGAAATTATATATTTAGGAAGGAGTGAGTTTTAAATGGAGTTAGAAGGAAATAAAATACTTAAAGAAATTCTTAATGAATTAAGAGACATGAATGCTAAGTTAGATAAAATATCTTCAGATGTCGATTGGGCGCAACATTATGCAGGAGGAACAGAAACAAGTATTGGAAATGTTGCAGATAAGCTAGAATATATAAAAAAAATTATAGAAAAATAAATCTGTAGAAAAGAACTCTCAAAAGAGTTCTTTTTTTATACCACAAATTAAGGAGGATTACCAATGAACATAGGAATTAATCTTAAAAATAGAAGAGAAAAACTTGGTATTAGTCAACGAGATCTTGCTAAGGTAATTAATAAAACTGGGCAGCTTATTTCATTAATAGAACAAGATAAAAACAAACCAAGCTTAGATGTTCTTGAACAAATCGCTAAAGCACTTAAGATTCCAATATACGAATTAATTAAACCTTCTAAAGACTTAGGATCTACTGAAATTATGATTAAAAAAGTTGAGTTTATATATGATGGCTGGAAATTATATCGGGGTGAAGAGGAGATAAACAACATAGAAGCATTAAAAGCTATCACTGTTGAGTTCAGTTATAGAAACATATCTAATGCCAAGATAGGAATAAAAACAGATAGAGAATTAACACTAACTGAGATCAAAGAAAAGATTATAAATGAAATGCAATCATGGATTCTGTAGAGTTACTCAATTGGATTATATCATTACTTCAAAACAATAATATAAAAGCTTTTTATAACTCTTCCTGGTGGTTAAAGAAAAGAGCAGATGTGTTAGAGAGAGATAATAATGAATGTCAGCTATGTAAGTCTAAAGGATTATATAATCAAGCTGATTGTGTTCATCATATTAAACATCTAAAGGATCATCCAGAGTTAGCTTTAGATGAAGACAACCTTTTATCTTTATGTAATGAGTGTCACAATGAAGAACATCCAGAAAAGTTTTTAAAATATAGAAAAAAGAAAAAATTATTGAATGAGGAAAAATGGTAGTCCCCCCCATCGAAAAAAACGAAAAAACTCCTGGTATTGGAAGAACGGGTAGTAAGGGAGGACAAAACAGAAATCTCGCGCGTGTGAGAAAAAATTGAATTTTGATAACAATATTTTACATTGAAAGGAGGGATAAAAAATTATGGCTAGTGCTAAGAAAATCAAGGATTCTCTGATAAGGCAGCTCGAAGAAAAAGGAGCAAATGTAGATCATTTTTTAAGTTTAATTGATGATTATATTTGGTACTGGAATCAAGAAAAAGCTATGCAAAAAGATATAAAAGAGCGTGGTTTTTCATATAACGCTGTATCTGCTTCAGGTAAAGAATATATTAAAGATAACCCCTCCGTCAAAAATGCTCTGATGTATAACAAACAGAAATTGTCCATATTAAAAGAACTAGGGTTAACAACTTCTAATGTACCAAGTGGTGAAGATGAAGAATTATAATAAACTAATACCTGAGATTCAAAATTATATTAACCTAGTACGTAGTGGAGAATATGAAGTTTGTAAAGAGCAAGTTCAACTTGTAGAGTATGTTGAGAAATGTTTTAGAGAAGAGAACTTATTTGTAGATGAAGAGCTGCTGCATAAATATTTGAGTTTACAGAAATACTTTCCCTTTGAACTTTTTCCATGGGAAGTTTTTTGTTTTACACTTCATAATTGTACTTATTCAAGACCTGGTATCTTAAGATGGCCAGATCTTTTTATTTATGTGGGAAGAGGTTCAGGGAAAAATGGTTATCTTGCCTTTGAAGATTTTTGCCTTATATCTGAATATAACAATATTAAAAATTATGATATAGATATATGTGCAAATTCAGAGGACCAGGCTAGAACATCTTTTGATGATGTATACAATGTTTTAGAAGAAAATCAAAAGAAACTGCAGAAACATTTTTATTGGAATAAAGAAGTTATACAAAATCTTAAAACTAAGTCTAAGCTTAGATTTAGAACCAGTAATGCCAAAACTAAAGATGGTGGTAGACCAGGTAAAGTAGACTTTGACGAGTACCATCAATATGAGGATTACAAAACCATACAAGTATTTAGAACTGGTTTAGGTAAAAAGAAAAACCCAAGAACAACTATAACAACAACAGATGGAGATGTAAGAGGTGGGCCATTAGACAGTTTACTTTCTAGAGCTATTAGAATACTAAATGAACAGGGTGGAGATAACGGATTATTAGTCTTTATCTGTAGACTTGATTCTGAAAAAGAAGTTCATAACCCTAAGATGTGGCATAAGTCTAACCCATCTTTACGTTATAATGAGGAACTATTAAGAGAAATAGAAAAAGAATACATTAACTACAAAGAAGATCCTATTAGTAACTCTGCTTTTATGACTAAGAGAATGAATATCCCTCAAGGGAATAAAGATGTAGAAGTAACTAGTTGGGAAAACATACTGGCAACTAATCAAGAGATTCCAGATCTAACAGGCTGCTCATGTGTAGCTGGAATAGACTATATGAAAACAAATGATTTTTTATCAGCTGGATTACTTTTTAAATATAAAAGTAAATACTATTGGCTCTCTCATACATGGATATGTAGAAGTTCAGCTGATTTAGGAAGAATAAAAGCTCCATTAGAAGAATGGGCAACAAAAGAGGGAGGTAATCTACTAACCTTCATTGATGGTCCTGAAATATCTCCAGATGTTCCTGCTTCATGGCTTGCAGAACAGGCTCAAAAATATAACATCACTACACTTGGGATAGATAATTATAGGCATACAATACTTGCTAAAGCTCTAAGGGATGCAGGATTTGACACTGATAAAAAAGGAGCAAATAACATTAAGCTTATAAGACCAAGCCATGAAATGTTAATAGCTCCACTAATAACAAGTGCCTTTGTAAATCATAATATTGTTTGGGGAGATAACCCCTTAATGCGTTGGTATACAAATAATACATGCATGATAACTTCACAAGCTGGAAACATAACATATGGAAAAATAGAACCTAAGAGTCGTAAGACAGATGGTTTCAAAGCTTTTGTTGCTGCTATGTGCGCTGGTGGAGTTGACTTAGAAGATAGTGGAGAAGAAATTGATTTTGATTTTGGAGTATACACATATTGATGTGAGCCTTAGAGATAGGGCTTTTTATTATGCCCTGAAAGGGGGTGAGAAATTGGGATTCATAGATTGGATAAAAGAGATATTTGGAAACAAATCAAGAGTATCTCTAAATGAAAAATCAATAGAAAGTCAGCAAGTACAACTTGAAGTTGAATATTTTGCTATAGTCTCAGCTATTAATATGATTGCTGGATCCATAAGCAAATGTGAGTTTAAAACCTTCATGAAAAATAAACCTTTAAGAGAAGATGAGTATTATCTATGGAATATTGAACCTAACAAAAATCAAAACTCAAGTCAATTCCTTCAAGAGTTAGTGTCTAAACTGCTTTATTATAATGAGGTCCTGGTAATAGAAGTTAATGGCCAACTTATAATTGCAGATGATTTCAGCCAAAATGAGTACGCTTTATATGAGAATACTTTTACTAATGTCTCAAGAGGTACCATGACTTTAAATCGTACCTTTACCATGAGTGAGGTTCTTTATTTTAAGCTTGGAAGTGATGATATTAGAAAGTTACTCTCCAGGTTAATCAAAGGTTATAATAATCTACTTAACATGGCCATAGCAAAATATAAACGCTCTGGAGGCAGAAAGGGAATTGCTAAAGTTGATAAAGCTCCTTCAGGAGATAGTGATTATCAAAAAAAGATTGATGATCTATTTAATAATAGATTCAAAAGCTATTTTGAAGCAGAAAACTCAGTGCTGCATTTGCCAAAAGGTGTGGAATATAACGAGCAAAATGGAGAGGGTAACAAGAAATCAACTAGTGAAATTGTAGATATTCAAAATCTTACAAAAGAAGTATTTGAAAGAGTAGCGCAAGCTGTAAAAATACCTCCAGCACTATTAAGAGGTGATATTGCAGATGTTGATAAAATCACAGATAACTATTTAACCTTCTGCATAGATCCTTTAGCAGACATTATTGAAGAAGAAATTACTAGAAAGAGATATGGTAAGTCAGCCTTTATAGCAGGCTCTTATCTCAGTGTTGATACTACGTGCATTAAGCATATTGATTTATTCTCTATCTCAACTGCCTTTGACAAGCTAATAGCTAGTGGAGGTTATAGCGTGGATGAATTAAGAATAAAGGCAGGTGATATACCATTGAATACACCATGGAGCAAAAAACATTGGATGACCAAAAACTATGAAGATATAGAAAACTTGAAGGGAGGTGAGAACCTATGAAAAGTAAAAGAATATGGGACTTAAAACAATCATTAAATGATCCTAGTAATTTAGATATGTATATCTATGGTGATGTACAAGGAGATTATTTCGATTGGTATGAATGGCAGCAAAAAGAAAGTGAAACCTCAGCTAATCATTTTAGAAATGAGCTAAATAAATATCCAGATGTTAAACAAATAAATATATTCATTAATTCCTATGGAGGCTCTGTCTTTGAAGGAACTGCAATTTATAGTCAGCTTAAGAGGCATCCAGCGGAAAAAGTAATCTATATAGATGGTTTTGCCTGCTCTGTAGCTTCTGTAATAGCTATGGCTGGAGATAAAGTTATAATGCCTAAAAACACTATGATGATGATACATAATGCCTGGAACATAGCTGCAGGAAATGCTAAACAATTAAGAAAAGCAGCTGATGATTTAGATGTAATCATGACTGGCAATAGGCAAGCTTATTTAGAAAAGTCAAAAGGTAAAATAACTGAAGAAAAGCTTATAGAATTACTTGATACTGAAACCTGGTTAACTGCAGAGCAATGTCTTGAATATGGTTTTGCAGATGAACTACTTACTAAAGAAGTGGATCTAACTGAAGCTAATCAACTTCTTCAAAAGATGAATACAACATTAGAGCAGCAAATTAGCTACAACAAAGCTTTATCAGCCCAGGCTAAAGACTTTACTCAAAAGATTCATGAACCCCATAAAGAACCTACACCTAAAGAACCACAAGAAAATAAAACTATTAAATTAATGGCGGCATTATTCGCTAATAAGGAGAGATAAAAGTATGAAGAGTTTAGATTTATTAAAACAAAAGAAAGTAGACATAATGAATAGGCTTAACCAAGCTATGAAAGAAGGTAATGAAGAGGCCTTTGCTCAAACATTTACTGAGTTCACTGAATATGTTCAAGAAGTAGTTATGGAAGAGGCTAAAGGGTTAGTTCAAGCAGCTGATACAAATGTTTTAGTAGGAAGAGGTGTAAGACAATTAACTTCTGAAGAAAATAAATACTTCCAAAAAGTAATTGAAGCAATGAGTTCATCAAACCCTAAACAAGCCCTTACAGAAATAGAAATAACAATGCCTAAAACAATTATAGATTCTGTATTTGAAGATTTAACAACAAATCATCCATTATTAGATGCTATTAACTTTCAAAATACAAGTGGCTTAATAGAGTTCCTAGTAAATTCAGATGGAGATCAAATTGCAAGTTGGGGAACTTTAACTAGTGAAATAGTAAAGGAACTAACTAGCGGATTTAAAAAGTTAAACATGGGACTTAATAAGCTATCTGCTTTCTTACCTGTAGCAAAATCAATGCTTGATTTAGGACCTGCATGGTTAGATAGATATGTAAGAGCAATACTAGGAGAATCAGTACAAAATGGATTAGAAGAAGGAATTATAAAAGGCTCTGGGAAGAATATGCCTATAGGTATGAATAGACAAGTCGGTGATGATGTAACAGTAACTGGAGGCGAATATCCTGAAAAACAAACTGTACCTGTCACACGTTTAGATCCTGTTACCTATGGAGAACTTATATCTAGTTTGGCCAAGACTCCAAAAGATAAGTCTAGAGTAGTAAGTGAAGTATTAATGCTTGTAAATCCAGTTGATTATCTAAAAAAGGTAATGCCAGCTTCAACTGTAATAAGAACAGATGGCTCATACGCAAGCAATGTATTTCCATTCCCAACAAGAGTAATTCAATCCATTCAAGTACCCGAGGATAGAGCTATCATAGGACTTGGAAGAAGATACTTTATGGGAATAGGAACAGCTAAAAGCGGTAAAATAGAATACTCAGACGAATATAAATTCCTTGAAGATGAAAGAGTGTATCTAGTTAAACTTTATGGCCATGGTGAGCCACTTGATAACAACGCATTTATTTATGCTGATATAAGTAACTTAGAGCCACTTGTACAAAAGGTTACTGTTGAAGGTGTTGTTTTGACAAAAGAAGAGGCTTAATTGAGGTGATATAGATGCCCGAAGGATTATTAGATGATGTAAAAGACTATTTACACATATCTTGGCAAGATGAAAAAACAGATAAAAACATAACTGGATATATTAAAAGAGGGATGGCACGTCTACAAGAAATTGCAGGGGTGCCATTAGATTTTACTAAAGAAGATCTCCCTAAATCACTATTACTTGATTATTGTCGCTATGCTAATAGCCAAGCCTTAGAAATGTTTGAGAAAAACTTTTTAAGCGAGATCATGAGCCTTCATTTTAATGGCCAAATACAAGCAATGGATGAAAAAGAGGAAGATTCATCATGAAGATAAAACTAGACAACATTGAATTTGTAAGTTTTAGTGATGGTATATGCGATATTTACACTGAAGATGAAGAGGAAATAAAAACCTACAAATACAGGAATCTTTGTTTTTCTGATAGAGTACTAGGTTTTAAAAGAGCTTATGCTGCTGCAGCTGCACAGGTGAAAATTAATGCAGTTATTAGGATTCCTAAAGTACCTGGAATAGATAATCATGATACCGTAGAAATAAAGGATAAAGGAAAATACAATATAGAAATGATCCAGGTAATCAATAATACTAATCCACCATCTATAGATCTTACCTTAAGACAATTAGAAATGAGTAGGTGATGTTATGGAAAATATAGAAGTTGATTCATTAGCAGATTTAATAGCTGAATACATGAGTAACTACACACAAGATATTACTGATAATGTGAAAAAGGCAGTAGATGTTGTAGCAAAAGAAACTAATCAAGAGATAAAAAATCATATTACATTTAAGCAGCCAACAGGAAAATATGTAAAAGCATTTAGAGTTAAAAAGTCTTATGAGGATGGATATAAAAAGGTTAATACCTGGTATGTTGGAAATGGTCAATATAGACTTACTCATTTACTTGAGAATGGCCATGCTCTACATAAAGGAGGAAGGACTGAAGCATATCCACACATTAAGTATGGTGAAGAACTTGCGAAAAGGCGTATGGAGGAACTATCAAAGGAGGCTATTAAAGATGCTGGACGTTAAAACCTGGCTAGAAACTACAGGAATGAAGGTTGCTGAAGTTTCATTTAAAAAGCCACCACCACTACCTTATATAATCATTTTAGAAAGTGAAGATGTAAGGGGTGCAGATACTAAGAATCTTATAAAAGATAGAGATATTACTATAGAGCTTTATTCAGATAAGATAGACAAAGAAGCAGAACAAAAGATAGAAAACTTGTTAAATGAAAAATCAATAGAGTATAAAAAAGATCGTGCGTGGATTGATAGTGAGAGATTCTTTCAAACCACGTACGATTTTAATTTATTAGAAAAATTATAGGAGGTAATAGCATGGCAGGAACCGCAGGAGAAAAGATTGTTTTAGGTTCAGGAAAACTTTATACAACTGAATTTACTGGAACAATACCAGAAGATTCAACTATAGAGGCTGATGGGAATTTATTAGGGTTAATTCAAGGTGGAGCTACACTTGAATATAAGCCAACTTTTTATGACACAGAGGATGATTTAGCAATATTCAAAAAGAGTATTTTAACAAAAGAAGAGGTTACTCTTAAAAGCGGAATAATGACTTGGAACGGAAAAACCCTTAAAAAACTATCTTCTACAGCTACAGTAACAGAAGCAAATGGTAAAAGAACTGTAAAAATCGGAGGTATAGGTAAGCAAGATGGAAAGAAACATCTTCTTAGATTTGTACATGAAGATAAGGTTGATGGAAACATTAGATTAACTATAGTTGGTACCAATCAAGCAGGATTTAGTTTAGCATTCCAAAAGGATAAAGAAACTGTTATAGATGCTGAATATAAAGCCCTTCCACTAGATAACGAAGGGACATTGATAATATATGAAGAAGAGATTCCAGAAGCACAACAAGTATAATACAGGCGGTAAACAGCCGCCTTTTGTGAAAGGAGAACTACATGTTTGATATAAGCTTAGTAAGTAAAAGATACTTTGAAGTTAAGTTTGAAAATGGCTTATCTTTAAAAGTAGAACCGCCAAAACTTGGAGTAATAAAAAAGATTACTGCTTTATCTAAAACTAGAAATGAAGATGCAATGGACGATTTAGCAGAAGCTGTAAAGATGATATTAAGTAAAAATAAAAATGGATATAAAGTTACAGATGAATTAATTGACGAGATAGACTTTGACCAACTAAATGAGATCTTAACAGAATACTTTGAGTGGCTTGCAAAAACTAAAAATACCCCAAACTAAAGATCCCTTATTATCCAGGAGAAGATGATGATAAGGGACACTATGAAATTAACACTATTGAAGAAAAAATAGTTTGTGATTATACAGGCTATAACTTTGATAGACTTGAAGATTTAACTGTATTTGAGTACTGGTTACTATTAAGAGATGCAGTAGTATACAACCATATGAGAACAGAAGAGGGTAGAAATTATTTAGACGATTGTTGGCGTTTAGAACAAACTCAGCCAGATAGAAAGTCCTTAAGAGAAAAGTGGAGGAAGGAGGAATAGAATGGCCAGCAACATTAAAGGAATAACCGTTGAAATAGGTGGTAACACAGCTCCTTTAGAAAAAGCCTTGAAAGATGTAAATAAGACTAGTAGAGATTTACAGAGTGAACTTAGAGAAGTAAATAGACAGCTAAAACTTGATCCAACAAATACTGAATTATTAAATCAAAAGCAAAAACTATTATCTGAAAGTATAACAACTACTAAGGGTAAACTTGATACTTTAAAAGAAGCTGAAAAGCAAGCTCAGATCCAATTTAGCCAAGGTAAAATTGGAGAGGAACAGTACAGATCTTTACAGAGAGAAGTTATTAAAACTGAGGAACAATTAAAGAACTTAGCAAAGCAAGCTGAAAAAAGCAATGTTGCTTTAACTAAAATATCTGAAGGAGCTAAGAAAGTTAGTTCAACTGCAGGTAATATATCAAGAAAAACAGCTCCAGCAACATTAGCTATAGTTGGGTTGGGAGCTGCAGCTACTAACATGGGTTCAGATTTTATAGAAAGTGCTAACAAAGTAGAAGTTGCTTTTGATTCTTCTTCAGATAGAGTAAAAGACTGGAGTAAAACAACCTTAGATAACTTTGGTATAGCTGGTGGTACTGCTCTTGATATGGCTGCATTATATGGAGACATGGGAACATCAATGGGAATTGCTACAAATAGAGCAGCTGATATGTCTATGTCATTAGTTGGACTTGCTGGAGATTTATCAAGTTTTAAAAACATAGGTCTTGATCAATCTAAAACTGCACTTAATGGTATTTTCACTGGAGAAACTGAAAGCTTAAAAACTTTAGGTATAGTAATGACTCAGGCTAACCTAGAACAGTTTGCATTAACTAAAGGCATAACTAAAAAATATCAAGAAATGACTGAAGCTGAAAAAGTTGAACTTAGATATGCTTATGTTATGGAGAAAACTAAAAACGCTCAAGGTGACTTTGCAAATACTTCTGATGGAGCAGCAAACAGCATGAGAGTTGCATCCGAAAGTACGAAAGAAGCTGCAGCTAGTATTGGTGTAATGTTGGCTCCAATAATAGCAAAGGCAGCTCAATACATAGCTGATTTGGCTAAAAGCTTTTCAAGTCTTGATGATGGAACAAAGAAAATAATTTTAGTTGTTTTAGCTTTAGTTGCAGCCATATCACCAGTAGCAGGGCTGATTAGTGGAATAGCCACGATAGTTGGTGTAATTATACCAGTAATAACAACTATAAGTGGCGCAATAGGAATAATGACAGGAGCTACAGTTGCAGCAACTCCAGCAATGACAGCTCTGGCCAGTGTGTTCACCTTTATAACTGGACCTATAGGTATTGCAATAGCAGCTACAACATTATTAGTAGGTGCTTTTATTTATTTGTGGAATAACTGCGAAGCATTTAGAGAGTTTTGGATTAATCTCTGGGAAAAGATAAAGGAAGTCGCCAAGGATGTAGGTAATTATCTAGTCAACTTCTTTACAGTTACTATTCCTGAAGCTTTTAAGTCATTTAAAAATATGCTCCCTACCTGGGAAGGAATAAAGACATTCTTTATAGATATCTTCAGCAGCATAACTGATTCTATATCCTTATGGGTAGATAATGTTAAAGCCTTTTGGAATGAAGTTATAAGGTATGTAATAAACAAATTAAACTCATGGAAAAATGGCATAACCAGTGTATTAAATAGTATTAAGAGCATTTTCACAAACATAATTAATAATATTTCTGATTTCTTAATTAATAGATTTGGAACTACCTTTAAAATTTTAGGTATGGCCATGGATGCTCTTAAAAGTGCATTCGGATATGTATGGGAGGCTATTAAAAACATAGTACTAGCTCCAGTACTTCTATTATGTGATTTAGTTACAGGGAACTTTGATAAGCTAAAACTAGATATAACAAGTATAATGTCAAACATTAAGCTAAATCTTCAATTAGCCTGGATTAATATAAAATCCGCGATAAGAACAATAATAATAGCGTTACAACTAGAAATACAGCTAATTTGGATGCAAATAAGAAATATTTGTGTAAATGTAATGACCTCAATAAAAGACTTCTTTATATCTAAGTGGACCGAGTTAAAAACTAACTTCTTTGAAATCCTTGCAAATATCAAATTAACTTTTGAAACTGTATGGAATGATATAAAAACAAGTGCAATAAATATAGTCACTAATTTAAAAGATGGAGTTATAAACGGGGTTCAATACATGAAGGATGGAATAGTCCTTAAAATTACTGAAACTAAAGATTGGCTCATTAATACATGGAACTCAATATTAAATTGGTTCTCAGAACTTCCAGGAAGATTATATACTAGTGGAGTTAATATGTTTAACAGCTTAAAAGATGGTGCAAGCAATGCATTATCTAATATATATGGTGTTGTAGTAGGAGGCTTTAATAGTGCCATAAGATTTATTACAGGATTACCAAGAGAAGCCTATACATGGGGAGTAGATTTTGTTGATGGATTAGTGAACGGAATCAAAAACTCTATCTCAAGAGTAGTAGATACTGTAAGTGCTTTAGCTGCTAAAATAAGAAATTATCTTCACTTCTCAGTACCAGATGAGGGACCATTAACTGACTATGAAACCTGGATGCCTGACTTCATGGAAGGACTTTCTAAAGGAATTGAGAAAAGCAAAAATTTAGTTATTGATTCGATTAGAGGTTTAAGTGGAGATATGAAGGTTGGAATGAATCTAGATCCTGCTTTTGTAACTGGAGCTTCATCAAGCAGAGTTGAAAACTCTGGACAAGGAAATACAACAATAAACTTTAATGGAGAGTACAGCTTCAAAGATAAAAATGATATAGACTATTTCATGAATCAAGCTGCAGTTCTTACAAAAAGAAAGAGAGGATAACATGTTAGTTAATAATGTTGATATATCAAACTTTAAAGCGATATTACTCTCAAAAGATATTCAAACAGCTAATATTATTACCTATGATGATTGGCTAAGAAACTCACTTAATCCAATTTTCTTAGGTAAAAAAGAGCAACATAAGCAAATAAATCTAAAACTCTTTATTGAAGATACATCTGAAGAAAATGCTTTAAATGATCTTAGTAATATAGTGAATCAATTTGAAAAGTGTACATTGAAATTTGATGATCTAAGTTTTTATTATGATTGCATTATAGTAAACAAGAATCATGAAAGAATAGCTATAGGTAGATATAACTTAGAAATAGAACTTAAAGGCTATGCTTACAAATCTCAAATAACAGAAACAGCTAATAGAGTCTCAACCAAAACTATAAATGTACCAGGCAATTCAGAAACTCCAGCTATAGTAGAAATAACTCCTAGCATTGCCCTTGTAGATCTAGTAGTAACTGGACCAGGAGAAACCTTCACACTAAAGAATTTAGCAGCTGGACAAAAGATAATAGTAAATGGAGAAGATTGTACAGTACTTCAAGGATCAACTAATAGATTCTCAGATTATGATAGTTGGGACTTTCCTGTACTTTCTCCAGGAGCGAATACAATAACATTTAGTAAAAGTTCATGTGATGTGAGTATTAAATATAAACCTAGATGGATATAAGAGAGGATGATTTAAATGTCTAAAATAACAATAACTATTGAAACAGAGAATTCAAAAACAAGTATAACTCATAAGTCTGAATCTATTGTAATTAAAGTGAGAAATGAAGATGCGGAAGAAACTAACTTTGAATTAGGATCAGTTGAATGAGCAACAATAAAAATAGAAGAGAATGGCGAGGTGTTTGTAAAAGGAGGAATGAAAGTTGATGATTTAATATCAAGAGTAAATAAAGCTGAATGTGCAATAACTCAAATTAATAATAAACTTTTGGAGGGTGATAAATAATGTTAAAGACAAGTAAGAATATAACAGTAATAGGTGAAAGCATAGTAAACAATGTACAAGTTGTATATATGCAAGCAACTATAAAAACAGATGGAACCAATAATGCTTCTATAACTAAAAACATAACTAACCAGGAACTTTATAATAAAAATAGAACTGAGGTAAGAGCAGACATGGAAGCTTTTGAGGATGAAGTTTATAAAATTGAAGATGAAAATGTAACTGTAGAAGAGGAGGATAAATAATTATGAAAGTAAAATTAAGTAATGAAAGAATAGTAAATGATGCAGCTAATTTAAGAACTATTTCAGAAAAGCAGCTACCTGTAAAAGTTAGTTATGCTATAGCTAAAAACATGGCTAAGATAGAAAGTGAACTTAAGGTTTATAACAAAGAAAGAGCCAAGCTTATAGACAAGTATGGAGAAAAAGAGAATGATGGAAAACTAAAACTTGATGAACATGGGTCTATTGTTATCAGAGAAGATAGTAAAGATAAGTGGGATAAAGCAATAGACGAGCTTCTTGAAATAGAAAATGAAATAGATATCCATAAATTTAATATGGATCTATTAGAAG
Organism: Clostridium sp. YIM B02506; assembly: GCF_022324845.1. Classification (NCBI taxonomy): domain Bacteria; kingdom Bacillati; phylum Bacillota; class Clostridia; order Eubacteriales; family Clostridiaceae; genus Clostridium; species Clostridium sp. YIM B02506. Next base: position 4,530 of record NZ_JAKGTG010000048.1, on the reverse strand, counting down.
GACACAGCATAAAACCTTCAGAGCTTATGACAATAGACTATATGATAGAGGATTAGTCACTACTATTTTGAAAGGTGGTGATTTTTTGTTAATATTATACGACTTAAATAAAACTAAAATAGCAGGACTAAAAAACTATAAGGATTTAAGGATAGAGAGGACTTTAGATGGTGATGAAGTTCTCTTTTTTTCATACCCTCAAATAGACAGTAAACATGATTCTATAAAAGAAGAAACTTATATTAGAACTAAGAAAAATGAGTATGTAATTAAGGAAATCAATATAAAAGACGATTGGACTGAGTTTGTAGGAAAAGTAAATGTTGAGAATCTTAAAGGGAAAGCAGTAAATAGTTTTGAAACAGTAGAACAAATCTGTACGAATTCAGTTAACTTAGCAATAGCTGGAACTGGTTGGACTATAGGATCATGTAATGTAAGTAAGAAGAGAACTGTCAGAAAAACTAATTGTAGTTCTTATGATATTCTCCAGGAGATTAAGAAAGTTTATCTATGTGACTTTAGATTTGATTCGGTGAATAAGAAGATTTATATTTATCAGTCAATGGGTACAGATAAAGGATCATATTTTTCTGATAAATTAAATCTAAGAAAACTAGATATACAGTCAAACTCCTATGACTTTTGCACCAGGATAATACCTATAGGTAAAGATGGACTGAAGATAAACAATATAAATAGTGGTAAAGAGTATGTTGAGAATTATCAATACTCAAATAAAGTTATAACTGTTTTCTGGGAAGATAATAGATACACAGTAGTTGAAAATTTGAAAGAAGATGCTACAGCAAAACTTAATGAGCTATCAAAACCAATAAGGGCATACTCAGCAGAGATATTTGACCTGGCTAATTTAAATGATAAATATAAAAATATCCTGGACTATGATCTTGGAGATACCATTACACTTTTATCTAAAGATAAGAAGGTTAAAGAAAAACAAAGAATAGTAAAAATTGTTGAATATCCAGACGAACCTGAAAGAAATTCATGCGAAATAGCCAATAGAACCTTGAGTTTTGAAGATATTCAAGCAGATACTTTAGAAGCTGTTGACACTGTTAATTCAGTAACTACAAGTGATGGCATGATAGATAATTCTAAAGTTGACTTTAACCCTTTAAGGCTTGAAGTTGTAAGTTTAGTAGCACAAAAAGCAGATATAGGAGAACTTAATGCAGCGGTTGCAAGAATTGGAACATTAGAAGCTACAACCGCAACAGTAACTCAATTAAATGCAGCAGTAGCAAGAATAGGAGTGCTTGAAGCTGGAAGTGCAACAGTAACTCAGCTTAATGCTGCTAATGCTAAAATAGCAACTTTAGAAACTAGAGCAGCATCTATAGATACACTTTTAGCAGGAAACCTAACAGCTGATAATATGAAAGCTAATTTAATAACTGCAGGTACTACACTAATTGCAGATGGATCTATTGCAAGTGCTAAAATTATAAGTTTATCAGCAGATAAAATAAATGCTGGAAAGATAAATACTAATTTAGTTAGTATCCAATCATCTAGCGGAAATATGCTTATCTCAGATAACACTATTCAAATAAAAGATAGTACTAGGGTTAGAGTTCAGATAGGCAAAGATGCAAGTAGTGACTATAACATGTATGTATGGGATTCAAGTGGAAACTTAATGTTTGATGCAAGTGGACTGAAAGCTTCAGGAATTAAATCTAAAATAATTCGTGATGATATGGTTAGTGATACAGCTAATATCAATGCTTCTAAAATAGAGAAGGAAAGCCTTGTAACTAGAATTAACGGAGCTACAGCCTTACTATTGGCTTCAAAAGTAAAGTTAGATACTGAAAATCAAACATTAGAATTAGCCTTTAATCGCCTTAAATCTACAGTTACAACTACAGCTAATACAGTTACAAGTCAAGGTACTTCAATAAGTACAATACAAGGACAAATTCAGGCTAAGATATGGCAGCAGGATATAGACACTTTAGAGGATAGTTTAGATACTAGGATAAAATCTACAGAAACATCTATAACTGCTTTAAATAGTGCTATTAGTTTGAAGGTTAGTACAAGCGATTTTAACACATATAAAACCAGTAATGATAGTGCAGTAGCTTCTAAAGCTTCTCAAAGTGCGTTAAATACAACCAATGGGAATATTAACAGCTTGACTACTAGAGTGAGTACAGCAGAAGCTTCTATATCTGTTCTTCAAAATAAAATATCTTTGAAGGTTGAGCAGAGTGATATTACTACAGCGATTGAAGAAGCTATTGATGAGATAGATACTAAAATATCTACAACGAAGGCTGAGATTGAATTAACTACAGATAGTATAAGCTCTACAGTAAGTAGTGTGCAAAGTTCTGTTACAAGCTTAGGAAATAGAGTTGCAAGTGCAGAGAGTAGTATACTAAGTTTGAATAGCTTTATAACTCTAAAGGTTAATACGAGTGATTTTACTAATTATAAAACTAGTAATGATAGTGCTGTAAGTTCTTTAACAAGTAGAATAAGTTCCGCAGAACTCAAGATAACAGATAGTGCTATAGTATCTACAGTTAGAAGCTCAACAGCCTACACAAATGATTTAGGAGCTAAAGCTAATCAATCAGCTTTAAATGCTACAAACACTAGAGTAACAAATACAGAATCTTCTATAGTCCAATTAAGTACTCAAATACAAAGCAAGGTTAATGTTGGAGACTTTGGGACTCTTATTACTCAGAATGTTAGCAGCGTGAAATTTGCTGTAGGTCAAATAGGTGGGGCTAACTATATAAAAGATAGTAGTTTCGAATTTGGATCAATTATTATGGGATCTATTAATGGTGCAACAATTTCAAGAGAAGGGACAAATGGAACTTATCCGTATATTAAAGATGGATATTATAGATATAAAGCAATTACAACAATAAATAAAGATGCAGGTTTATATACTGATGTATCAAATCTAATAGTAGGTTCAAAATACACATTTTCAGCATGGGTTAGGCCGGGGGCTGCAGCATTAAATATAAAATTAAAGATATATACTACCGGTTGGACAATTGTTAATATGACAGATAATACTGCTCCAACAGTTGGCAGCTGGTATAGATTTTCGTGTACATTTACAGCAAGTGAAACAACTCAAAGATTATGTGTTGTAAGTTATAATCCTGATGGTGCTACATTTTTTACGGATTGTTGGCAACTTATTGACGGAGAAAATGTTACAGAATGGAGTCCTAATCCAAATGAAACAAGTAATATAAGTGTAGATATATCTGATAGAGGACTAACTGTAAGGAATGGCGCAATAAGCATACTTAATAATGCAGGAACACAAGTGTTAAGTGGAGATACAAGCGGAAACTTAACTATCAGAGGAGACTTCACAACTTATGATGATAGTACAGGAAACATAGCTATTAGGTTAAGTAAGAGAACTGCATATTTCTATGATTGGGATAGTAATGCTGTTTGTGGTGAAATATTTGCTGGAAAAATCGTTGGAAATATAACAACAAGAGGGATGGTTTTTGGTGCATATAGAAATAAATTTCTTCAAGTATCTTATCAAGGAAGTGACAATAATATGTATCCAGTCATAGCAGTTGATAATGGAGCCTTTGGAAGTGCTGGAACAGTAACAATCACAGGTGGCAAACAAATAAATACTCAAAATCTTTATGTTAGTGGATCTAAAAACTGTATTCAAAGAACACAGAATTATGGGGATCGTCTGTTATATGCCTATGAAACCACAGAGAATTATTTTGGAGATTTAGGTTTTGGAAGGATAAATGAAGATGGTGAATGTATAGTAAGTACAGATGAAATATTTGGAGAGTGCATAAATGTAAATATAGAGTATCATGTATTTACTCAAGTTTATCAAGGATCTATAACTAAAATAGAAAGATATCCTGACTACTTTATTGTAAAAGGTAAAATAGGAACTGAGTTCTCATGGGAATTAAAAGCTAAAAGAGCAAGGTTTGAGCACGTAAGACTAGAACAGAAATTCGTAGAAGAGCATGGAGTAGAAAGTATGGAAGATGAATTAAAATCACTGGTAAGTACTGATATAGAAGAAGAGTTATACAATGACTTATCAGATGAATTATTGGGGGTGTGAGAATGCTAAAGTTAACAGGTGTAGCTATAATAACTACTGCAGAAGGTAAAAGAATAACCTATAGTTATTCAGATGTAGGAGAAGATGGAACAATAAAAGCTTCTAATATTAAGAGAAGTTTTGTTGCTGTAGATGAGGAGATGAAAAGTATAATAGATCAATTAGAAGCAAAAGTTTCTAATCATATGAATGCAAATGAATAAAAAGAAGATACTCCTTGTGTACAAAGCATCTTCTTTTTAATGAATTTTATTAAAGTAGAATATCGTTATTATTATCAAAAGAAAAAGTTTTATACATTCTAAAATAACAAAAAAAGAAGGTACTAAAGCTATAAAATGATACCTATAGACTGGACACATGAAAAAAAGTGTTTAGTCTGTAGGTATTTTTTATATAATAGAAAT
>NZ_JAKGTG010000047.1:0-27038 GCF_022324845.1 Clostridium sp. YIM B02506 | reverse complement strand
TCGGGGTGACAGGGATTGAACCTGCGACCTCATGGTCCCAAACCACGCGCGCTCCCATCTGCGCTACACCCCGCAATGTCGCTACCATCTCGCGGCGACAATGATTATTCTACACGATATATTTTAATACGTCAATACCCTTTTTAAATTTTTTTATTACTTTCTAAAACATGCATTAAGTCTAGCTCTCTATTCACACTCTAATCTCATATAAATAAGCACTTACTGGCTTATCTTTATTAACCTCTAAAAAGGCTATTGTCCTTGCATTAAGCCTTGGCAGAGAGGGACTTCCAGGATTAACAAACAGTACTCCATCTTGCTCTACAATTAAAGGTATATGACTATGTCCAAATAGTGCAACATCTACTTTCTTCTCAAGTGCTGAATAATATAATGTGTTAATTCCAGACTTAACATTATATCTATCGCCATGAGTAATTAATATTTTTTTACCCTCTATATCTATCAATAATTCTTTTGGAATTGAATTCTCAAAATCACAATTTCCTTTTACTCCATAAAATGTTCCTGTAAATTTTGTTTTTAATTCATCTAAGTCACTTATATTATCTCCTAAATGAATTAAGATATCAGCTTTAGTTATTACATTAGCTACTTTTTTTATATATTCACTAACTCCATGGGTATCTGAAACTACTGCAACTAACATTATTCCTCCTGTTTATCTAATAGTTCTTCTATTTCATTCTTAAGTTTATTTAAAGCATTAGCTCTGTGACTAATAGAATTTTTTTCTTCTGAAGAAAGTTCTCCAAAAGTTTTGTTTAACGGCTCATAAAAGAATAATGGATCGTACCCAAATCCACCTTCTCCATCTTCCCTTTCAGTAATAAATCCCTCAACTGTACCTTCTATTACTTTTTCAACATTATTGCTATCAATTAGTCCTATTGCACATCTAAAGTTTGCTTTTCTATCACTTTTTGGTATCCCTTGAAGCTTTAAAAGAAGCTTATTATTATTACCTTTATCGTCACCATGTACACCAGAATAACGTGCAGAAAAAATACCTGGTTCTCCTCCTAAATAAGGAACCTCTAACCCTGAATCATCTGCCATTACAATAAAGTTTTTATAATTATTTTTCTTCAAAATATCTGCTATTCCTCTAGCTTTAATCAATGAATTTTCTGCAAAACTACTTCCGGTTTCCTCTATATCAACATCTATGTTTAAATCAGATAAACTCATTATATCTATTTTAAGTTCTTTTAATATTTCTCTTATTTCTTTAACTTTATTTTTATTATTTGTTGCTAAAATCAACTTCCTCATATCTCTATTTTCTCTCTCCTGTCCCTATCCAAAGAGCATCCATCTTTAAAGCTTCTTTTTGAGCCAAAATCATTTGTTTAGCACCTTTTTCAGCTAAAGATAAAAGATCATTTAATTCATTTCTACTAAAAGGAGCCTCTTCTCCAGTTCCTTGAACTTCCACAAACTCGCCCTCATCAGTCATAACAACATTCATATCAACTTTTGCATTCGAATCCTCTTCATAACATAGGTCAATTACTTTTTGTTCATCAACTATACCTATACTTACAGCTGTAACAAAATTTCTTATAGGATAAACCTGAAAATTTCTTTCCCTATGAAGCTTGTTAACAGCATCAACTAAAGCTATAAATGCTCCAGTAATTGATGTAGTTCTTGTTCCACCATCTGCTTGGATTACATCACAATCTATCCATATAGTTTTTTCTCCTAAGGCCTTTAAATCAACAACTGAGCGTAGTGCTCTTCCTATAAGTCTCTGTATCTCCATTGTTCTTCCATCAATCTTAAGCTTAGCTATATCCCTAGGCTTTCTTACATGGGTAGATCTAGGCAACATATTATACTCTGCTGTAATCCATCCTTCACCTGAACCTTTTAAAAATGGAGGAACTTTATCCTCAATAGACGCTGTACATATAACCTTAGTTTCTCCAACTTCTATTAGTACAGATCCCTCTGCAAACTTAGTATATTTTCTTGTAATTTTAACTGGTCTTATTTGTTCATTTTTTCTTCCATCGATTCTCATGCAATCACCTTCCCGTATTATTTTACTACTTTTAATATATAAATGTATTATTATTATGCAACATTTTGTTAATATTTTCATATTATTTATATAAGGATTAATTTAAGAGGTGGAATTTTATTTGAGATATATAGGACCTTTTTTCAGAATGAATAGTATTTCTGCTGAAGAAATAAAACATCAACTTTTCTTTTTTTCAAAAGAATCATTAAAAAACATTGTATTAAATTCAAAGTGTGGAATAGTTCACTACACAAAATCAAACAAAAAACATTCATCCAATTCTGATAATAACATATTTGATAAGTATTCACCACTTCTATGTATTTATAAAAAAGGGAATCCTAAGATTGTTTCAAAAAGTAATTTATCTTGGGATGAAAATACATTTAAGAAAGAGATAAATGTAATATCAAATGCTCTTATGACCTTAAGTATACTAGAGTTATCTGATTACTACTCATTTTTTAAAGATGTCGATAAACAACTATATGAATTATCAGAAGTTTATAAAAAGTTAGCTAAATATCAACTTGATTTTTATTCTACATCATTAAGAAGTCCAGAAGGATTTTTTGTAGATAAAAAAATATCATCTTCAAGTGACAGTACTTTTATAGATAAAAAAAATAAATTTAAATTTTCAGATCAAGCATTTATGATGTGTGCTTATTATAACTATTCTAATTTAGCGCCTTCTGACGATGATGCTGCCGTTTATAAAAATTTTGCTTTAGATATACTAAAGATGTTATCTGATTTTAAAGAAGAAATTTATTCGCTATCAAGTCAAGAATGTAATAAGCTTTGTTTAGCTCTAAATATCTTTTACGACTATTCTAAAGAAGAAAAAAGTAAAGAGCTTGTTCTTGACCTAATGGATTTAATAAAAGAAAAACATACTTTTAATGAGCTATCTAATGAAGATATAGAGCTTACAACCTTAGAAAATATAAACTTCTATTTAACTTATAAAAACACTGGTTATTTAGACTTTAAAGAAGATTTTATGTCCTTTTCTAAAAAACACTTAGAGCTTTTTGATAGTGATAAATCTATTTTTAATAAAAACTCAGATAAAAAAGAAATAAAATACTCTTCAACAGAGTTATTGAATTATATGTTTAGTTCATTAATTTATTTTGTTGATGAAGATGCCGATAGTAGCTACGAAAACAATATATCCTCTTTGTACAAAAGAATTTTATTAAATGGGCAACTTACTACCTCTTGGCCTGATGTTCCCGATATAGATTCAGCTGAGCGATATAGGAATGCCTCATTAAGATCTGAAGATATGTTTAATGAACAATTATTTAAAATCTCTAATATATCCGATTCTTCAGAGCTATGTCCTGTTTTCAGAAAAGAAATTACTTATTCCAAAAAGAAAGAAACTATAACTCCTTCAAAAGATACATTTTATGCTCAAAGAAATATGATGATCTATTTTTTAGCTATATATTTATTTAAAAAAGACATCATACAAAAAACATTTGATATATCTGAAGTTTAAACATCAAAGGTGAAAGCACCCCCAAAAAAGGAAGCTTTCACCTTTATTATTCTGTACTTCTACTTACATCTTCTCCAATAACCATACTGTTTAAAATTATATTCCCATAAAAATCTTTATTTAATTCTTTTATATCATTCTTTTTTACAATTATAGACTCTTTATTATATAGTGGAATACAATAGTTTTCTTTAACCATATATTTAACTATATTCTCCTTACTCTCTTTACCCTCAAATTCTTTCATCTTCTTATCTAAACTCTCATCTTTATATATTCTATTTAAAACATCATTATATATCTTATTATAGTCTCCAATATTATCAGTACTACCTATATAAACTGAAAATTTCCCATTCTTTATTTCTTGTTCTAATTCTTCTGAACTAAGAAGCCTATAATATATTATTAAATTATCTTTTTTCCCTTGTTCAGAAATAAACTTTAAAACCTCTTTGTTGTATTCAGTATTTAAAGAAACTATATTAATACTTTTTAGTTCCATCAAAGAGCTTGCAGGTTCTATTCTACTTATAGAGTCGCTATTTTCACCCTTATTACTAGAAAAATCATTTATTAAATTAGATGGGATAATATTTTTAAATTCTTCTGTAGACATTATTCCCTTAACATACTCTCCAAAATCCTTTCTAAGCTTGCTATTATTAAATACATTATCCTCTTTACTATTATAACTAATAAACGTATTACTATAAGAAGGACTTTGAGATATTTCATTTCTACTAATTAAGTTAGGTAAATAACTTAATGGGGGGTCTTTCATTACATTTATCTTATTTGTTTCATAGCTAGCAAGAGCAGACTCATTATCATTATAGGAGATTATATTAATTTTATCTTCTCCATTTCCTTTGTCATAATATTTAGGGTTTTTCTCAAGTACTAATTTCCCTGATTCTTCTATACTACTTATTTTGTATTGCCCCGAATATGGTATGTTTTTATAATAGTCTTTATAGGAACTAAGTTTTGTAAAATCTTTTTTTATTTTAAATTTATTTTTTGTTAGAGTATCTATAAACTTATCATCTTTATAATTTAATCTAATTTTAAAAAGTTCACCATCTGAACTTATAGCTACTAATTTCTCAAAATTCTCTTTTTTGTTAAAATAATCAGTTACACCATATATAGACTTTAACTCTTCTAGATCATCTATGCTTTTAGCATTATTAATAAATTCTTTAAAAAAAGTTACAAAATCCTTTGATGTTATCTTTTCTCCATTACTCCAATAGATATCTCTTCTTATTTTAAAAGTGTATTCAAGCTTATTTTCACTTACTGTATAACTCTCACTTAATTGAGGTTTAATATTACCTTCACTATCCTTATATATTAATCCGTCAAATAAAGCTGACAAAAGCTCATCATTAATTCCAACACTACTTTCTAATAAACTTGTAGGTAAATTGTATACTCCATAATTAAGTTCATCGCTTGGGGAGTAAACATTTGTCGTATCTATTTTTTTGCAGCTCATTAACACTAAGGACAATATTAAAACAATAACTAATGTTAATTTTCTCTTCATATTTTACTCTCCTTTTTTAAACATTCTTCTTAATTATTGACAAAATAAAGTAATTTAAACTGCAATTTTAAATATTAATTACATTATTCTAGGTTATATAGGAAGATATTTCGTGTTATAATATTAATATGTTTTTAGTGGAGGTATTAATAATGAAAATACTGTTAGAGATCTTAGGCATATTATCTATGCTTACTATAATGTTTGTTGCAATCTGGGGTTTTATTGTTGCAAAACAAACTTACGCACAAATGAAATATCAAAATTATCTATTGGAAAAATTGACTCAAAATATTTATATGTTAGTTCAAAATAATGTATCTATTTCATGTAATGGTTCTAAAAAAACTAATGAAATCCATGATGATTCTAATTTATAAAGTTTAAATATACATAAAAATAAGGGATATATCTAGATTTTAGATATATCCCTCTTTAAATAAATTACTTTACTAAATTGCTTAAAAAAAAGATTGATGCTACTGATAATATAAAACATATAAAGGTATATAGATATTTTCTTAGTCCAGTATTATTCATCCAAAACTTAAATCCCCATGCTATCATAGTTACTGTAATGGAGACTTGTAGGGGATAATATCCTGTAAAAATTTCATTAATATATACATATCTATAAGAAGTTAAAAATGTTGCAATAATAACTACTATAGATACAACTGCTGCTGTAAGACTGATTGCATTTACAGCTTTCTTAATCATATCATATCCTCAAACTCTTTCTCAGATAATACTGTTACTCCTAATTCTTGAGCCTTTGTAAGTTTAGATCCTGCCTCTTCTCCAGCTATCACATAATCCGTTTTCTTACTTACACTTCCAGATACCTTTGCCCCTAATGACTCAAGTTTATCTTTAATAGAGGTTCTTGAGTAATTCTCTAGTGTTCCAGTAACTACAACAGTTTTTCCCTCAAAAATATTTTCTGATACCTCAATCTGCTCGTACCTAGGTTTTACTCCTAGACTCAATAAATCATTTATAGTATTTATTACTTGCTCCTCTTTAAAGAAACCTACTATACATTCTGCAACTATTCCGCCAATATCAGGTACCTCAAGCAACTCTTCCAGATTTGCCTTTATTATATTATCTAAGGTTTTAAATCTCTTCACTAAATCCTTTGAGGTTTTAACACCTACATTAGGTATTCCAAGCGCATATATAAATGCATAAAGCTCGCAGTCTTTACTCTTTTCTACTGCATTTAAAAGATTAGTAGCCTTCTTTTCTTTAAACTTCTCTAAGGATAATAAATCTTCTTTATTTAATCTATATAAATCTGATATAGACTTAATATCTAACTTTTCAAATAACTGTTCAGCCGTTTTCTCTGAAAAGCCTTCTATATTCATAGCTTCTCTAGATGCAAAATGAACTATGGTTTTTACAAGCTGAGGTTTACAAGAAAGAGTATTTTCACAAAAATAATGTGCACCATTTAAAACAACATTCCCATCACAATAAGGACATTTAGTAGGTGGAGTTATTTCCTGCGTATTTTCTAAAGAGCTCTCAACTACTCCCATAATCTCTGGAATAACATCATTACTCCTTCTTACAAACACTTCTGCTCCTATTTTTACACCTTTTTTATTAACGTCATCCATATTATTTAATGTTGCTCTTTTAACTGTTACACCAGCTAACTCAACAGGTTCTAATATTGCTGTAGGAGAAACCCTTCCACTTCTTCCAACATTCCATTCTACATCTAATAACTTTGTAGTTGCTTCTTGTGCTTCAAACTTATATGCTATAGCCCATTTAGGAAATTTTATAGTATATCCTAAAAGCTCTCTAGTTCTCATGTCATTAATTGCAATTACTGCACCATCTATATCATAATTTAACTCAAATCTTATGGATTTAATATATTCTATTTCTTTATTTATTTCCTCTAAAGTAGTGCAACATTTCATATAAGAATCTATAGGAAATCCCTTATCTTTTATAAAAGTTAACATCTCTTCATATGTAGTAAACTGAGTTCCTTCATTATATCCAATATCATAAAAGAAGGCAGATAGATTTCTCTTAGCAGTTTCTTTAACATTTAAATTTCTTAAAGCTCCAGCAGCTCCATTTCTTAAATTCTTAAGAGGTACAGCAGCACTGCTATTGTAGTTATCGAAAGCTTCCTTGGTCATTATAGCTTCCCCATGAATCTCAAACACGTTATGGTTATCTATTTTTAGTGGAATAGTTTTTATAGTTTTTGCTTGTGCAGTTACATCCTCACCTATAGATCCTGTACCACGAGTTGCAGCTACCTGAAGAATCCCATCATTATTATAAGTTAAGTTAAGAGTTAACCCATCAAATTTTTTAGTAATTATATAACTTATCTCTGGAAGCTTATCAGAATTACTTTTATTATACTCGTTAACAAACTTCACATTTCTATTATGCCAATCTTGTAATTCTGTAAAAACTTGAGCCTTATCTAAACTCCATAGTCTTCCTTTATGAACATACTTATTGAATTCAGGAAGAATTATATCACCAACTCTTTGTGTAGGAGAATAAGGAAGGATTACCCCTTCCTGTTTTTCTAACTCAACTAATTCATAATATTTCTCATCATAATCTTTATCTGCAATAGAAGGATTACCTAACACATAATACTCATAGGCATATTTATTTAGCTCCGTTGCTAATTGCTCCATTCTTTCCTTTTTATCCATATTAATGACCTCCTGATATTTACCTAACTTATAATAATTCTAAAGAAGCCATGCTAAGTAATAGTGTCTTTATTCCTTGTGAATCAAATGCAATAGTAATCTTAACATCATCATCTACTTCAATAGCTTTAACTATGGTACCTATACCAAACTTAGGATGTTTAACTTTTCTTCCTAAAGTAGCTTCCCCCTTAGTCAGCATCTTTTCTGAGTCTTCATTTAGAATATTATTTAACTTCTTAGTAGCTTCTGCAGAGCTAATAAATTTATTACCTTTTGAAGCATTATTGCCATAGGAATTCCTCAGGGTATGTGGATTTCCTCCACTTATATTGTAATTAGCATATGCAGACTTACCCCCTGCAAGTGTCCCTGAGTGTTTAGTAACATTAACATACTCTCTTAATTCTGTAGGAATCTCTGCTATAAAATCTGATTGTGGATAAGCAACAGTTCTACCAAAAACTCGTCTAACCTCTGCTGACGTCATATATAGGAATTCTCTTGCTCTAGTAATTCCAACATAACAAAGTCTTCTAGACTCCTCCATCTCGCTTTCAGAATTAAAAGAAGATGCCCCTGGGAATAACCCATTCTCCATACCAACCATAAATACTACTGGAAACTCTAGTCCTTTAGCTGAATGAAGAGTCATTAAAGTTACAGAGTCTGCCTCTTGATCAAAATTATCTACATCTTGAACTAAAGCCACCTTTTCAAGGAAGGCTGCTAAAGAATTATCCTCTTCATTTTTCTCAAAATCCACCGCTGCTGAAACTAATTCCTCTAGGTTTTCAACCCTGCTTAAATCCTCTGGATTATTTGATTCCTTAAGCTCTTTTAAATATCCAGTATTCTTTAAAATATCTTCAATTAAATTAGATATAGGCATACTTTCACTATACTCAATAAGCTCTTCCATTAATGCAGTAAATTTGTTTATAACCGTTACATTTCTAGGAGTTAAGCTTGAGATATTTTCTGCTTCTATTAAGGAATCAAATAAACTCATTTCATTGTCAGCTGCAAATTGTAATACCTTATCTACAGTTGCATCCCCTATACTTCTTTTCGGAACATTAATTATTCTTCTAAGATTTACAGAATCGGCTGGATTATTAATAACCTTTAAATAAGCTAATATATCCTTAATTTCTTTTCTATCATAGAACTTAAGTCCACCAATTAATCTATAAGGAATACCTCTTTTTATAAAAGTATCTTCAAATATACGTGATTGTGCATTAGTTCTATAAAGCACTGCAAAATCTCTATATTTTCTATCCTCTTTTCTACCATTTTCAATAGTTGTAGCAGCAAAATTACTTTCATCCATATCTGAAAAAGCTCTATATATTTTTATTTTTTCTCCTTTTTCAGCTTCTGTTCTTAAAATCTTGCTTTTTCTTTCGCTATTATTTTTTATAACAAAATTAGCCGCTTCTAATATATTACCCATGCTTCTGTAGTTTTGCTCAAGCTTAACAGTTTTACACTCTGGATAATCTTTTTCAAAATCTAATATGTTTCTTATATCCGCACCACGCCATGCATAGATGCAATTATGAACAACTATTTCATTTGCAACATATTGTCTTAAATGAGGTACATCTATATCATAAACCTTTCCCTCATAGTTAATAACACTAACATTTGCAACTTTATCATCTACAATTTTTCCTTCATCATATACTGGTACACCCATACCCTCTTTTAAACTTCCTATAGGCATAAAGTTATAACTTTCGTCTTCAGTTAATCTAGCTTTTCTAAGTATATAATAAGCATTCTCTACCTGGGATAACTTCTTAGCAAAATACTCAGCATCATCATAAACAGCTCTCTCTGTTTCTACTCTCCAAGTATTTCTTTGTCCTTTTCTAGTATTAAAGCCTAGAGAATCACACTTTCCTCTCTCTTCTTCTCCACTAGTATTCAATGATATCCTATGTGAGTAATACCCTTTTTCATTTCCCTTCTTGCCTCCAAAAAAGCTTATATTTATAGCTTTTCTTGATGTCTCGCCCCTGATTATAGCTCCAGCAGTGTGATGAGGATATTCATTGGATATAAAATTTTCCTCCATCAATCTATCAGCTGCATCATAGGTATTAATTTCTTTAAATAATTTGTTTATATCTTCCTGTTCTAAAGTTATATTTCTTCCCTTCGCATAAAAAACTACTGTAGGAATTCCATATTTACTAGAGAAATACTGTTCATAATAACTTGCTTCCTTTTTATCCTTACACACTTTAAGAATCCAAATTTTATCTGCTTTTTCTCCATTAAGCCTTACAAATAATCCGTTTACCATTTCTCCATCTCTTGATCTTAAGCTGGATGTTTGCCCTATCCTGTAACCAAACCCATTTTTATACATAAGGTATACATAGTATAAGCCCTTTTCACTATTTACTTTTCCAAATACCATATGGTTAGGCGTTGCTTTTATACTTCTCCCACCCTCAGTATCTATTTTAATTATTGGACCACTATATTCCTTTTCCTTTATCTTATCAATTTTATATTCAACCGTTTCTCCTCTACCTGCTGCTCCAATAACAGGGGCATTAGCTTCTAATGACTCTACCTTTTTTTCTCCATTAATATCTCTAAGTAATGTCCCCTCTGCTAGACATTGATCATCATCCCCAACAACACAGATATTCTTAAACTTCTTTGCAAGAAGTTTGATAAACTCATATTGGGCTTTATTAGTATCTTGATATTCGTCTACCATTATATATCTGAATTTTCTTTGGTAAAATTCTAAAACTTCTGGTTCTTTTCTAAATAAATCAACTGTTTTAAAAATTAAATCATCAAAGTCTAAGGCATTGTTTTGTTTTAATTTTTTTTGATATAATTCGTAAACTTGAGCTATTTTTTCTTCTCTATAATTACCTTGACTCTCTAAGGTTACAGAGGATGGATTTTTTAAGTCATCCTTAGCTTTACCTATTTTAGATAAGACTTCACGATCTTCTATATCTTTATCATTTATGTTAAGTTCTTTCATACATTGCTTAACTAAAGACTTTTGGTCATAGGAATCATAAATAGTAAAATCCTTTTTATATCCTAACTTTTCTATTTCTCTCCTTAAAATCCTTACACAAGATGAATGGAAGGTAGATATCCACATATTTTCTGCTTCATCCCCAATTAAAGCTTTAACTCTTTCCTTCATTTCTCCAGCTGCTTTATTGGTAAATGTTATAGCTAAGATATTATATGGTGCTATCCCTTTATCTTCTATCATATAGGCAATTCTATGAGTTAAAACTCTAGTTTTTCCTGAACCTGCTCCTGCTAATATAAGAACCTGCCCCTCTATAGTGGTAGCTGCTTCATATTGCTCTTTATTTAATAACTTTTTCAGATCCATTTTAACCTCCTTGAATACTAAATAAGAAAGTATGTTCTTTCTTATGTAATTAGAAAGAGGAATATATCCATATTCCTCTTTATATTATAAACTATATTTCATTATATCATAATTGAAACTATAAATTTAACATATTAATAAAAATTTCCCATGATTTAATCTTCATTCCAATCTATTCTGCTAATAACTCTATTATATCCATCGCTTCCATAATTGATACACTTATTAACTCTGCTAATGGTTGCGGTACTGGCCCCTGTAAGTTTTGCAACCTCAGTGTAAGTTTTACCATCCTTAAGCATCCTTGCAACTTGAATCCTTTGATCAATTGCTTTAATCTCATTTATTGTACATATATCTTCAAAGAATCTATAACAATCTTCTTTATCTTTTAAACTTAAAATGGCTTCCATTAGATAATCCATTTCTTTGCTTTTTAAATTTGACTTATAAGTATCCATAAAATACACTCCTTTAGTCGCACATTCGTCTTTACTTCTTATTATATTTTAATAAAGTAAAGTAGTAAAGTAAAAGATAAAAACAAAAACGCAACCCTTGGGGCTAGGTTGCGTTTTAGCAATAAGCAATAAATAAAAAGGGGGCTATTTATTCCTTTTATTTATCCTTGCAAAAATATTATATGTTAACTTGTACTTAATTGCAAGGAATTTCTGAAAAAAATATTGTATCTTCTTGTCTACATGAATGATTTTACCTCATTTTCTGTAAACGTTCGATAGGTATAGTATAGTTATTTAAAATAGTGCTTTTAATCTTCTCTTCTTAATACTTTTAATTCCTCTTCAGTTAACTCTCTATATTCACCTTCTTCTAAAGATTCATCTAAAGGTAACCCTCCAAAGGATATTCTTCTTAAATAAACCACCTTTTTCCCAACGCTTTCAAACATTCTTTTAACTTGATGGAACTTCCCTTCTTGCAAAGTTACATGTACCCTTGCCCCCTCAGTCTCTGATTCAATAATCTCTAATTTTGCAGGCATACATTTATAACCATCATCTAGCACTATCCCTTTTTCAAAAGCCTTTATATCCTCTTCATTAACACCTTTATCAATTTCTGCATAATAAACTTTATCAACATGGTGTTTAGGCGATATTAATTTATGATTTAGCTCACCATCATTCGTTAAAAGAAGTAATCCTACAGTATCCTTATCTAACCTACCTACAGGAAAAGGCTCAAATATAGCATCTTCTGCATACAATAAGTCCACAACTGTTTCATCATATTTATCGTGAGTAGCTGAAATCACCCCATCAGGCTTATTCATCATTAAGTATATGTATTTTTTATATACAATCTCTTCACCATTCACTTTTATTACACTTGCTTCAGGATCTACTTGCATTCCATTATCTTTTGCAAGTTTTCCGTCAATTTCTACTAATCCTTTTTTCACAATTGACTTTATTTCTTTCCTACTTCCATAACCTAAATTAGAAAGTATTTTATCTAATCTTTCCATTAAGAAACCTCCTAGTTAAACTTATATAAAATTATATACTAATTTTCAAATTTAACCTAATTGTCCTTTGTTAGGCGTTAATTGTCAACTAAATATAATATTTTTTATAATTACTTTCTAGATAGCTCCCTCATTTCTGTAATTTAATATCTAATATTCTATCATTTATCCTCTCTAAAATCCGCCTTTTTCTTTTATATGTTCATAATAATGTCTTATAGCTTCATCAATTAATATATTATATCTAATATTTATGTTAGGATGGATTAATTTTAATTCTATTATCATCTCCGCTGTGGATCTTCTGATATTAAAGGTCTTTTTAACATCGAAGGGTTCATTTTCATTTTTATTCATGTTCTCAACCTCTCTTTCTTTAACTCTAATACTATATGGTTTTAAAGTTGAGATGATGAATATAACTTTTACCTAATTATCTAATTATCACCGTACTCCCATAACTACGGTGATAATTAAATAATTAAGTAATTAGATACTTAGATACTTAGATAATCAAGTAATTAGTTGTTTAGATAATTATCTAATTATCCGTGCAATAAAAATAGCTAGTACAATAATTTGCACTAGCCTAATACTCTTTAAGATATTCCATTTTTATAATAATTCGTTACTTTAACTACATAATTTCTTGTTTCTGCTGGCATTTTATATAAATCACTTGGTGAGGTTACTCCTCTTTTTGCCATAGTACCTTCCCCTGCGTTATATCCCATCAAAGCCATATCTAAATTTCCATATCTATCTATAAGTTTTTTAAGCATTTGAGTACCAACATTTATGTTACCTTCAATATCATATGGATTTGATAGTCCATATGCTTCTGAATTAAATGGCATAAGCTGCATAAGTCCTTGTGCTCCAGCGCTTGAAAC
Source organism: Clostridium sp. YIM B02506 (assembly GCF_022324845.1). Lineage (NCBI taxonomy): Bacteria > Bacillati > Bacillota > Clostridia > Eubacteriales > Clostridiaceae > Clostridium > Clostridium sp. YIM B02506. The sequence goes on along the minus strand of NZ_JAKGTG010000047.1, from coordinate 13,433 downwards.
TACCTTAGGATTAAAATCAGATTCTTGCTTTATAACTGCTCTAATTAAGTTTTCATCTACACCATACTTTTGAGAAGCACTTTTTACTGCTGTTTCTATTCTAAGTCTTGTAGCATCAGTTCCCTTATAGGCTGAGTCTACACCTTGACTTAAATATGATTTTAAGTTTAAAGTGTTTAAATCACTTAATGAACTACTGCTTCCACCTATAGATTCTCCAAGTGGATTATTCAGTAAACTGCTAAGTATATTATTACTATCACTATCCATACTTTGTAATAATCCTTGAAGTATTATGTCAAAGGACTGACTATTTCCTATTGATTGCTTTAGTATGGATGACATCATGGTCATAGCTAACATTTGTTCAGTATTCTCTATTTTCATATGCATCTCTCCATATTTTTTATAGTTATTTATCTTCTAGTTAATTCATCGTTTAATCATTCTGAAACTTTAAATTCAATGATGTCATAATCCTCATAGGCATTTTTTTTATAATAACTTTTTGTTAAAACTAATATCTTAAATTTACCTGCTACGAAAGGTCTAAAGCTATAATATGACTTTTTGCTATAGCCTTGAGTTCTAACCCAATTCCCTCTTTCCATTATATAAAACTCATAACATACATCTTTTCCACCCTTACATTCTACATTAAAGTTAATTTCATCTTGTAACTTGAAGTTAATGTTATTAGAAATTATCTTTGTTCCTGTAATTGGTGCAGAGTCGTTTATATATATGTGGAACTCTTTTTTGGTGTCATATTCCCCTTGGCATTTTATGTTTTTGGCATAAAGTTCAAAGGTATATTTCCCAGGAATTTTAGGTGTCAATTTTAATTTTTTATTTTTAATAAAACCTGTCTCTTCAACTACATGTCCATTTATTTTTGTGATGTAATTAATGAGGGTAGATTGACTATTTTGAACTATTGCCTCAAGCTCAACATCATCTCCAACCATATAAAATTCTCTAGATGGAAATAAAATATAATCTATCTTACCAGGTATATAAGTTATTATATCAAAGTACACTACACTATGACAATCATATTCCTTTGGGGAATATTTATCCTTTACACGTATTTCCATTTCATACTCTCCAGATTCCTCTGGTGTAAAGTTAACCCAATTTGCGGTTCCATAATTTACTTTTTCTATTTCTTTTTTATTCTTAAGAACTGTAAATGAATATTTTAGCGATGATCCACCTTCAGCTAACACCTTTATGTTTATAGGTACTCCAACTAAATAGTTGCTATCTTTATCCATAACTACATCGGTAATTTTAATTGTTCTGGCACTTTTTCTATCTATAAAATATTCCATAGCTACAGTGTCTTCATAGTCACCCTCAAAGCTTGCATCTTTTACATAAAGGGTTATTTTGTATTCTCCCTCTGATTTACTCTTCCATAAATATGTTGAGTTCTTTATAAATCCAGAGTCTTCCCCATAGGTTCCATCTATCTTAAATCTATATAATAAATTTTTTCCACCTTCTACAAAAGCTCTTAGTAAAATCGCTGCTCCATTTACTTGAGGTGAAGCTAAATCTGTTGTGAAGCTCTTTATGAGTATAGGTTTATAGGCTTTTATTGTATAAACCATTAGGGCTCTATCATCATGTTCCTTGTTTGAATATATATCTTTTGCTAAACAAAGAAGTTTATATTCACCAGGTTCCTGCTCTGAAAAACTCACTATTGTCTTAGAGGAATAATCTTGAATACATAAAGCTTTTCCCTCTTCATTGATTTTTACAAACTTATAAAGCATTGTGGAGGTTTCTTCCCCCTTAGATTCAACCTGAAAATTTAACTCTTCCCCACATAATAAGTCTTGAGTTAAGCATCTAAAGTTTGATATTTCAACCTTAGCTCTTGGATTCACCTTGTATTTTACTGAATAAAAGTCATCAAAGTTATTTTCTGATGCTGGCTCCTTAGCCTCTATTAATATCTCTTGATTTCCTTCTTCACTAGCAGTAAAAATCAAGCTATTTTCTGGAGAATAATCTTTTATAAGTTCCCAACCTCTTTGGCCACTTTTCCAGAATCTAAATAACACAGGTCTTTTAGAACTTTCTATTTCTATACTTATTTTTTCTCCCACCTGTAACTCGTGAGAATTAACAAAGACATTTTTAATTATTTTTTCTTCTTCTTCCCCAACTAAAATTTCACCCTTACATAAATAATCAAAGGGTTTTGAGCTATCTTTCTTTTTGCCTTGAACCATGAAAATATAGCTGCCGTTTTCTGTAGGAATCCATTTATATACTGATTCAGATGAAAATTCTCTTAAGGTTGTCCATATTCCGAAATTACCTAAAATGAACTTGTATTCTAGATTTTCATCCGTATTGTTTTCAACTTGTATTTCTATTTCTTCTTCTTTACTAATAGGATTTTCTCTATTAAACTTTAACAAAATCTCATCCATTCTCATTCGCTCCTCAAATATATTTACCCAAGAGTATTATACCATTATTTGCTACAAAATGAATTGTTTAAAAGAGAGTTTTTAACGAAGAAAAACTCTCTTTTATGACATATTAGTGTTAAATTTTATTGTATCTGAAAAAATTCGTCTTTTATCTCTCCATTAAGTGTTGGAGATAATTCATTTAAAAATTTTAATAAGTTTGTTTTATTTTGATCCTTCATAGGAGTTGGTCTATAATCATTTTTGTTATTTACTGAGGATACTGAACAAGGTATCACTTTAAAACTTGTTTGCTCTAATTTTCCATTTGTGAAATTAAGTTTTGCTTGTAATATGAAAGTTCTCTTATCTGTAGGATTATTATTTCCTCCAAAACAGAAGTTACCAAAACTATATACTATAAGTTTTCCCTTATAGTTTTCTAAGGTTTGAACTACATGAGGATGTGATCCTAATACTAAGTCAGCCCCACTATCTATAGCATATCTTCCTATATTAACTTGAACATCATAGGGTTTATATTGTCCTTCTATCCCCCAATGAAAATATGGAATTACTACTTCACAGCCACTATTTTTAAGTTCAGCTATATCTGCTTTTATCTTATCTCTTAACTCTTTAGTGTCACTCCAAGCTTGATAACCTAAAAACCCAAACTTTATTCCCTTTATCTCTTTAACTATTTTATATCCTTCTCCAGCTATGTCTACCTTAGCACCTTTTAGAACTTCTATTGTGTCATTGAAACCTTGCTGTCCATAGTCGTATATGTGATTGTTAGCTACAGTGACACCTTCTATACTGCCAGAGGTAAGTATATTTACGTAGTCCTTAGGCCCTTTAAAATGATAATAAGGAGGTGCTCCTTTATCTTTTTTAGCCGTTGCATCAGTAAAGGTGGTTTCAAGATTTACAAAAGTATAATCGTCCTTAGAAAATATATCATATACATTTTGATAAAAATAAGCGTAGTTTTTCCCCGTAGTGTTAAATACAGCAGGCAAGGTTTCTCCTGAAAACTTTGTATCAGTTCCTAAAGTTGAGTCTCCAGCTGCAGATATTATAACTTCTTCTTTCACATCTTGTTTTACTGGTTCAACTGGTTTTTCATCTTGAGTTGTATCTTCTTCAGGTGTCTTATCTTGATTTTTAGAAATGTTTTTTTCAAGAATGTTTTTAGATATTACAAATGCAGTTGGAATTATAATTAATAGTAATCCTATTATAAGAACTACTGATAATATTCTCTTTCTCTTTTTTCTTCTTCTCTTTTTTATGTTTTCTCTTCTCAAATCACAATACTCCTTTTCAAAAAAAGCTATGTAGATTGTTTTACTACACAGCTTATATTTTAGTCTGGACCATATTTTGAACAATGTTTCTTAGAGCCTTATATAAATTATCGTCATCTTCTTTGGTTCTCTTTTTATGGTTTGTGGTTTTTCCCCCACCTCTTCTAACTTTTGCTGATATATGCCTTTCCATAAGTAGTCTATCTATATTGTCTTTATTATATACCATTCCTTTTGGATTTACAGGTATGGCTTCCTTAGCTAATATCATAGATGCCAATCCATAATCTCCTGTAACTACAACATCGCCTTTTTTAGTCACATTGGCTAAAAATATATCCACAGATTGAAATCCGCTATCTAAATATTTAACCTCTCCATACTCTAAAGTTATACTATGATGAATATCACAATATAAGAACAAGGGAATTTGAAATTCCCTTGCAACTTTCTCTATGATCTTTCTTCCTGGACAGCCATCGCCGTCAATCAGAATTCTCATAATTATTGTAATCTTTTTTCAAGTTCAGCTTTTAAATCTTCGAATCCTGGTTTTCCTAATAATGCAAACATGTTTTTCTTGTATGCTTCAACACCTGGTTGGTCAAATGGATTTACTCCTAAAATATATCCACTTAATCCACAAGCTTTTTCAAAGAAGTATATTAATTGTCCAAGGTAGTATGGAGTTAATTCTGGAACATTAACTATAACGTTAGGTACTCCACCGTCATTATGAGCTAAAACAGTTCCTTGGAAAGCTTTTTTATTAACGAAATCCATAGTTTCTCCAGCTATGAAGTTTAATCCATCAACATTTTCCTTAGATTCTTCTATAGTTACATTCTTTTTAGCAGTTTCAACATTTACTATAGTTTCAAATACATTTCTTAAACCATCTTGAATGTATTGTCCCATAGAGTGAAGATCTGTAGAGAAGTTAACAGCTGCTGGGAATATACCCTTACCATCTTTTCCTTCTGATTCTCCATAAAGTTGTTTCCACCATTCACCAAAGTATTGTAGAGCTGGCTCATAGTTTACTAATATTTCAGTAACCTTACCTTTGTTGTATAATGCGTTTCTCACAACTGCATATTTGTAGCAGTCATTTTCTTCTACATTATCACTTGAATATGCATCTCTTGCATCAGCTGCACCTTGCATTAATTCATCTATATTTATTCCACTAGCTGCTATTGGAAGTAAACCAACTGCTGTTAACACAGAGAATCTTCCTCCAACATCATCAGGAATAACGAAAGTTTCATAACCTTCTTCATCAGCTAAAGATTTTAATGCTCCTCTTTTTCCGTCAGTAGTTGCAAATATTCTCTTCTTAGCTTCTTCTTTTCCATATTTCTTTTCCATGTAATCTTTAAATATTCTAAATGCTATAGCAGGTTCAGTAGTAGTTCCTGATTTAGATATAACATTTACGCTTATATCTAAGCCTTCAATAGCTTCTAATAAGTCAGCTAAATAAGTTGAACTTATGCTGTTTCCTATAAAAAATACTTGTGGAGCTTTTCTCTTATCTTTGCTTAAAACATTGAAGAAAGAGTGATTTATAGCTTCAATAGCTGCTCTTGCTCCTAAATAAGATCCACCTATTCCTATAACTATTAAAGCATCAGAATGTCCTTTTATTCTTTCTGCTGCATCTTTAATTCTGTTAAATTCATCTTTATCATAATTAACTGGAAGATCAATCCACCCTAAAAAGTCATTGCCTGCACCTGTTTTTTCGTGTAAATCCTTGTGTGCTGCTTTAACTATGCTGCTTAAGTTAGTTATTTCTTCGTCTCTTAAAAATGGTTTAGCTTTTGTAATGTCTAGAGTTAATCCTTTTTTCATTTCCTTACCTCCGTGAATATATTTAATGTTCCATCCGTAATTATAACATAATGAAACCATTGTTAGCTTGCTGCTCTATGTATTTTATCCTTTAGTTATTTAGATTATGATAAACTTTTTTTGATTTCAGCAGTCATACCCAAATCAGTTTTTAAAATATGATTTTGTATCCACTCTAAAACAAAATTAAGAATATCTAATAATGCCTTATCCTGATTATGATCCATATCTTTAAGGTTCATCTTATCAAGATCACTAATTAAATCATCATGTTGAATTTTATGCGAAAAGAATTTTTTATACTTACTTTCCACCATAAACTTTTCTTCTTCCCCAAAATGATATTTAGTGTACTCCTTTAGTTCTTCTATTACTTCAACTATCTTATCGTATTTGTCTAATACTAGGTCATTTTTGTATATATCATAGGCTTTGTGTGCTATTTCAAATAGCATCTTATGTTGTTCATCAATAAATTGTATACCTGTAACATACTCATCTTTCCATTGAAACATTTAATAGCCCCCTTTTCTAATATACTCCCTATGGTAGATTATACTATTATTAAATTAAATATAAAAGAGCCTATATGTAAATTTTCATTTTTAGAAAAACTCTACAGGATCAATGACCTTAATGAATTTGATGCAGTCACTGCGTGACATGCTACAGCAATAATGTGCACATCTTCATAGTAGACGTTGTTTTTAACGTCAATCTATTCTTTTCTTAAATGATTTGATGAAGCAAAAAACGCTTCTGCAGTATTAAGGTGTATACAACTCAAATTGTTTGTCCATAATCTTGATGAGGTGATTATTAATGAAATTTAGAAAAGAATTAATTCGACTTGATTTAGTTAGAGACATGATTATTTATTTTATTTTGGTTATAGTAGCACTAATATTGATTTTTAATATAGATTACATAGGCCGTGGTTAATAGTAATTTTTTGTGTTTAGGGAATGCTATCCTATAGAACTATTTGAGAGGTGATATAATTGAAAAAAAGTACTGCCATATTTTTTGCATTTACCTTGGTTTTTATTTCACTATCTTCTACTACTCTGTCTTTAGATACAGCTGCAGCTATTGCATCTGATGAAGTTCAGCTAGCACTAGATTCTTTAAATGAATCTACTCCACGAAATTTCCGTAAAACTTCTACACCTATTTATTTAACTAAAAATGAAAAGTTCTCTTTGAAGGGATTAGATAAATTAAATATTTCAGGAAGTCAGCAATTTTCCGAAAAAAATGTTTCTATTTTATTAGAAGAAATAGGTACATCAAAACCAATTACTATTGTAGACCTACGTCAAGAATCTCATGGTTTTATCAATGGTCTTCCTGTTAGCTGGAAAAATCTAAACAATGATGTTAATAAAGGATTAACTAGAGATGAGGTAATAGAAAAAGAAACAAAGCAATTAAGTTCCATACCATTAAATACTCCTGTTACAGTTTATAGAGCCCCTAATAATAGTATGATTCCTACTGAAATTTTTAATGAAGATGCTTTAGTTACTTCAAAAAACTTGTCCTACATAAGAATTCCTGTAACAGATTTAGGGCTACCAACTGATGATATGGTTGATTATTTTATAGAGGCATTTAAAAACCTTCCTAAAGATTCCTGGGTTCATTTCCACTGTAAAGCTGGTGTAGGAAGAACAACAACCTTTATGATTATGTATGATATGCTTATTAATTATAATGAAGTTTCTGCTACAGATATTATAGATCGTCAGCTAAAACTTGCAAACTTCGATGAAGTTACTATTAGAGAATTCTATACCCCTGAGAGATATAAATTCCTACTTAACTTCTATAACTACTGTAAAGAAAATGGTAGGGAATTTAAGATGAGTTGGAGTAAGTGGAGTAAGGAATATGATGGGTTTATTAGCTTAAGGAACAGTTCTCAATACATCCATGCTGCTTAAAACTATCCTTAAATTGACATTTAAACATAAGTATGAAAACATATAGATATATCAAATTATGTATTATATGGGGGACTTATGAAAAATACACGAACTCTGATTTTGGCTTTAATAATTTCTATTATATTTATTTTCTTAGGAACTAGCTATCTTAATTCTCAATACAAGTTTATTGATAGGCTAATTTTTAAACTGCATTTAAGTAAAATAAACAACAATCCTTTTCTTGGAAAGTGGAGACTATCAGGTGATACTGATCTTAGTAATTTCTATCCTGATGATAACCTATATGTTACTTTTCAAAATGATAACATAGTAATAATTCAAAATGAAGAAGGCGAAGCTTCCACATCCTATACCTTTGAAGATAATATACTTAAAATAGGATCTGCTACTACTGAAGGAAACTCCTATGAATTCAGTGATAAAGACAACTTCTCACTTTTAATTGTTTATCCAGACGGTGAGGAAGCAACATCCTATTTTAAAAGAGTACCTTGATTGATATTGTGACATTACGCACCTCTAACCTGTAGAGGCCTCTTTTCAGGCCTCATTAAATTCCTTTTAACCTCTAACCTGTAGAGGCTTCTTTTCAGGCCACATTAAATTCCTTTTAACTTCTGCCCTTTTATTATTCATTCTTCTACAAAAAAGATTTTATTTTAAATTTAATTCCGAACTTGTAACAAAATTCCCCTTATATGAATATACTGAACTGTGAGAGAGTTAACTAGGCAATAATTCTTGTCACCTCCTTTCCAATGAAATTTGCTCCTGTATCCTTAGATGCAGGAGCTTTATACTTTATAATATTTTTATATACTCTGCACTAACAAAACCACCATGATCCCCATAGTAAATGCTCCACCAATTACCTAACTTGACATCAAGTCTTACTTTTTCGCCATTTTGAAGTTGTCCTATTATTTTATAATTTGTACCAGCTCCACCTCTAACATTAAGCACTGATGCTGTTACCTCACCGTAAGTTCCACTTTTTTGAGGAATTGCCTCTACTATTTGAGAACCTTCTATGCTAACATACTCTGAGGATACCCAGCCGCCATGATTTCCAAAGTATATATTATACCAACTTCCAACCTTGGGCCCTAACCTAATTCTAGAACCATTCTTTAATTGCCCTATAACACTATAATTAATACCTGCTCCATCTCTAACATTAAGTACTGATGCCGTTACTATTCCGTATCCATTTTGGTCCTGTTGAATAGGAATATCTTCCTTAGGTATTTCTATATTTTTATTGATAAACATACCTTCTGTAAAATTATTAAGATCCACATTACCATTGATTCCATATACGCTTCCGCTAGAAGTATACTGATGTCCCACTACATTATAAAACCCTGTTTCCATTGGAGAATTCACTCCATAATGAGCTATCCAAGCCTTATATGCTTTGATTCTACCCTCTAAATTATCTCTCCCAAAATATCCTCCAGTATAAATAATACAATCTAATCCTGATAATTCTTTAAACTTAGCTAAAAATTCTAAACATCTATCAGTTATCTGATATGCAGTCCTATTTTGTGAGTTAGTTTCTATGTCTAGTACTGGAATTATTTCAAATTGCTTACCTTTAATCGCATTATAAAAAAATGTAGCTTGCTCTGAAGGTGAAGTTTTTTCACTCATAAAGTGATAAAATCCTACTGGAAAACCTGCTTCCTTAGCCCCTTGATAATGAGATTCTAGCTTTGGATCTAAGTATGTGGTTCCCTCGGTAGCCTTCATTATTACTACTTGTACTGAATTTTTCAAGGCATTAAAATCTATACTTGGCTGATGATTTGATATATCTATTCCTTTTAACATTTACATTCCCCCCTTTTAATTTCTGACATAAAAGCTATCCATTTTTAGATGATTGCCTCGCCGTAGATTGTCCAAAATAAAATGCAATAACCAGGCTAAACACTGTGAGAAATTCTTGTGAACTAACTTTCTGCTTAATACTTAAAATACAAAACACCATTGTTAGTAATAAAGCTATTATCTTCTTCACTTGTAATAAACCTTTTATTTCTTTCATTTGTAAACCTCCTTTTCAAATTATTTTAAAATTATTTCTTTAATATCATCTATATCTTCTTTTATTTCTTCAATAGTTCCTAGTGAACTAGCTAGCTTATCTATTGTTTGTTGATACCTGCTCTCTCTTTCCTTTGAATCTTTTCTTGTATCCATTAGAAGCCAAACAAATAAAACACAGAATATGCCTTGGGTTATTATATATTTAACAATTTCACTCTCCATCACTTCACTCCTTATATAATCTTATTATGTTAAGAGCACTCTTACTTTATATAACAATATTATCACTTAAAGTGATATAATCCTAATCACTAATAGTACTATTTTTAATTACTTTTAGTGATTAAAAGTATTTTATCTCTATTTTTCATAATATCTCTTAAAAATACTCTTGCTTTTATCACATATAGTGTTATTATGTATACAAGAGGTGATTAAATTGTTAGGTGATAAAATTAAAGCTTTAAGGCAAAAAAAGAAATTAACCCAAAAAGAATTGGCTGATGATTTAAAAATATCTCAGTCTACAATAGGAATGATTGAAAGAAATGATCGTGGAGCAAGTAAAGAACTATTAATAAAGTTAGCGAGCTATTTTGGAATTACAGTTGATTACCTTTTATCTGACGAAAAGGATATTAACTATACCTCTGAATTAAATAATAAGGATCAAAAAGATATAAGCAAGGCTCTAAGTCAAACCCTAGAACAACTTCAAAGTGATCAATCAGGATTAATGTTCGATGGTGAACCTATTGACGAAGAAACTAAAGAACTACTTAGAATCAGTTTAGAAAACTCCATGAGATTAGCTAAGCAAATAGCTAAAAATAAATTTACTCCCAATAAATATAAGAAATAAATGGGGTGTGGGATATTGAGAGATAATATAGATAATAAGATAGAGAAATTAGTAAAAAAATATAAAACTAATAATCCTTTTGAGATAGCTAAAGGAGAAAACATAATTATTATAAAAGAGCCATTAGGCTTAATAAATGGGTATTATAACAAGTTTGTTAGACAAAAAATGATACATGTAAATGAAGATTTATCATATTCAAAACAACTATTTACCTGTGGTCATGAGTTAGGGCATGCAATTTTTCACCCTAATGCAAATACTTCTTTTCTAATTAATAACACCTTCTACTCTGTTAATAAATTAGAAAAACAAGCTAATTATTTTGCTGCAAGGTTATTAATTCCTTCAGATATACTAACCGTATATTCTGGTTATACCCTTGAGCAAATAGCTTGTTGTGAAAGTATTCCTCTTCCTTTACTAAAAGTTAGATTTAATATAGAAGATTAAAAGAGATTGATGCAGGTGCATCTATATATTTTTGTTTTTAAAAGAACATATGTTTGCAGATATAGCTATACTTTTCTGTTTTTGGAATAATATGTGTTAGAATAATATTTTCTCCTTTGCAAATTATACTACTGAAAGGAGTGAGTGTAATGAAAAAAGTATTTGTCTTAACATTAGTCTTTATTTGTATATTCTTTAATTCTTTTAGTATTAAAACTCTAGCAGTTCAAGGAAATTTAATAAAAGAAGGAATTTATGATGTATCTGATTTAACTTTATCTTTAGATAAGATTTATGAAATTCAAAACACTTCAAAAACGGAAATGGCTTTTGTAATACTTTTTGATGATCATAGTAATATGATACAATTTATCAAGTTAATGCCTGATTCATCTAAACAAAGATTACTACCAATGAAAGCCCATTATAGACTTATTATAATTGGAACGACTGAAGTATTTATATCTTAAACTAGCTTCAATTTTTTTCTGGTTTATAATGCGTAACTATATATTTTTGCTCTTAAAATAACTAATGTTTGTAATGATAGTAAAAAACCACAAACAAAGACTAATTCTTTGTTTGTGGCTTTAAAACTAAATTGCTATTTAGAACTCAATGCCCTTAATACTAATTCTTCCATCAATTCATATTTCAAATTAAAGGATTGTACACTGGCCTCTAACATCTCTTCGTCCTTAATTTTAGACCAATCTAATCTATATCCATTATACTCAGAAAGCTCTTGAATAAACATTCTCTGAGTTCTCCCATTTCCTTCTCTAAATGGATGAATTGCATTAATTTCACCTAAGTAATATGATAACCTTTTAGACATATTTACAATATCCAAACCTTCTAAATACTTCTCTTTTTTCAACTTATTAAGTACATCTTCCATCTGGCTATCGATATATTGACAAAGACAAAACTGATTTCCTTTTGATATATTTACAATTCTAACTTTACCAGCCCATTCATAAATATCTCCGAATAGAAATACATGTATTTTCTTTATATGGTTAAAGTCAAATTTACCTTTTATAGGATTTTTCATTAACTGCGCAGTTCTTAAAGCTGTAATTTCTCTTTCCGCTTGCTTTAACTTTTCTTCATCAATTATATTTAATTTATTTTTTAATGTATGTGATTTATGATAACAATAAAATTCATCTTGCTCATATTCGTAATGGTATAAATCACTCATACTACATAACCTGTTTACTCATATACTTTTTCACTAAGTTTTCAACAGCTACTTGAAAAGAAATCTTTCCTTCCAAACACTCTTTTATTCTTTTTTTATCTTCTTCCATGAGTGGCATGTTTTCCATACTCATAGTTGCATTTGTGTTAGCTATAATTCTTTCATTTTCACTCATAATGCCACCTCCATATATACCTTTATTATATCACATTTATAAGTAAATTTATACTGTTAAAACAACTAAAACTCCTATATTATATCAATACAGAAGTTTTTAAAATCTAATTGCTATTTTTCACTTTTAATAAATTTAACAGTATCTTCTATTATAGTCTTCTGCTGCTCCATACGACTTAACCCAGCTTCATTATCACCTTTTTGTAAATTACCTTCACCATAAACCGCCATCTGAGTATGATTTCCTCCAGGTATTTCTATATAGTTTGCACTAGCTGGTAAAAAATCTTTCCCTGCTTCAATTTTCTCTGGTGTAGCTAGTCCATCATTGCTTCCTGATAAACTAAGTACTTTTAAATCAGTATTTGCCAAAGAGTATTTTTTTGTTGTATAACTTGCATATAAAATGATTCCTTCAAACTTATCTAGATTATCAGAAGCCACCATACTTGCAGCAACTCCACCTAGCGAAAATCCTCCAACATACCATTTATCTATTTCAGGATAACTATCAATAACATCAAGTGCTCTATCTTTAGCGAAAAACGCCAAATTGAAAGGCATCTTCTGTATCACTACCTTAATTCCACTCTCTGCAATTTTCTCTGCTGCATAAGCAAAACTTTTAGGGTCTACTTGTCCACCAGGATAATAAATATAACCTATGTTTGTCTTTTCATTCACAGGATTAAATACAATAGTATTGCCTACCTCCTCTACAATCACATCCTTTTTTGATGCCATTGCAGCAACTGCCTCTTCATCTGCTGGAAGAGAAAATGTTAAATATCTTACAATCCCTATGATAAAGGCTACTAAAATAACAGCTACAACTAATAAAACTTTTTTCTTCCTTGAAAAAGATTTTTTACTTGTTTTCTCAGACATGATTTCTCCTCATTTCCTGTAGTTTTATTTATTTCATATGCCCTTATTATATCATTTTATTCGATTGCACACAATTTAAACCATAAGTTTCCTTTCTCTTGTAAAGATCTTAAGAGGATTCTAATGAGGGTTATACAAGTTAATACGCTTGCCTTCCCCCTTCCTCCTTTATATATTTATAATAATGCTCAACAGCATTTTCAACTATTATTCCAAACTTTACGTTAGCATTAGGAT
>NZ_JAKGTG010000046.1:0-27631 GCF_022324845.1 Clostridium sp. YIM B02506 | reverse complement strand
AAAAGTTAAAAAGTTAAAAAGTTAAAAAGTTAAAAAGTTAAAAAGTTAAAAAGTTAAAAAGTTAAAAAGTTAAGAAGTTAAGAAGTTAAGAAGGAAATCAAGATAACGGAATCATGGCAAATACAGGATTTATTTGTTAGTATTATAGATAAGTAAAAGTAGTGAAAGGATTGAATAAGATGAATGATGTTATAAATGTTATTTCAAATCGTATGTCTCTTAGAAAATATAAGGAAGAAAAGATATCTAAAGAGCATTTAGATATAATAATTGAAGCAGCCATGAGAGCTCCTACTGCTGGCAATATGATGATGTATTCAGTGATTATTGTTGAAGATGAGGAAAAGAAAAAGAAGCTTAGTAAAACTTGTGATGATCAGCCTTTTATAGCAAAGGCACCAACTGTATTGTTATTTTTAGCGGATATGCAAAGATGGTATGATTATTTTGATTATAGTAATGTTAAAGATTATTGTGAACGTAATAATAAAAAATATGCTGGACCAGGAGAAGGCGATTTTGTTTTAGCTATAGAAGACACAATGATAGCTGCACAAAATGCTGTTATAGCTGCTGAATCATTAGGAATAGGATCATGTTATATAGGTGATATTATTGAAAACTATGAGATTCATAAAGAAATGTTTAACCTACCTAAGTGGGTAGTACCTGTAGGTATGCTTTGCATGGGATATTACCCAGGAAATTACAATAGAATAATACAACCTAGATTTGATAGAAAATATATCGTTTTTAATGAAGAATATAATAGATTAAAAGATGAAGATTTCGCAGATATGTTTAAGGATAAAAAAGTAGCTAAAGAAAATATATATAAGGCTGAAAATTTTGGACAATATATGTATGGTAGAAAAATAGGATCAGATTTTTCAAAAGAAATGACTAGGTCAATAAAGGTTATGTTGGAGAATTGGAAGGAAAAATAATTTTCTAATCTAATTTTAATCTTTAACTAATTTTATTATAAGCCTCTGAATTTATACTTTAGATATAGATTAAGAAAAATAAATTTTGGAGGGATAATATTATGATAACAATTGAGCAAATAGATGAATTAAGAGGAAGAGTAGATGTATCTTATGAAGATGCAAAGGAAGCTTTAGAGCAAAGTAATGGAGACATCTTAGAGGCAATTATTTATCTTGAGAAAAACGGAAAAATAAAAGAAGAAGCTAAACAAGAAGAGAAAAAAGAAAGTGGAGCCTCAGATGCAATATGTGGAGTAATATCTTGGTGTAAAAAGGTAATAAGAAAAGGAAACTCAAATTATTTAGAAGTAAGAAAACATGAAAATACAATATTGAAGCTTTCATTAACAATAACATCGATAGTAGTTGTATTAGCACCATATATATCAATACCATTATTACTATTAGCTTTATTTACAGGGCATAAGATTAGATTTCATGGAGAAGATATAGAAAAAACTAGGGCTAATGAAGCTATGGATAAAATGGCTATGGCAACAAACAATATTAAAGAAGAGTTTAGTAAATAGTATTTAATGAATATTAAAAGAGATAACCTTATGGTATAGCAGGTGAATTTGCTATAATAAAGTTATCTTTTTTATTCTTTAGGAGGGTAATTATGAAGGGTAACATACTTATAATAGAGGACGAGATAAAAATAGCTAGATTTGTAGAGATGGAATTAAATTATGAGGGATATAAAGTCACAAAGGTTCATGATGGAAGACAAGGACTCATGAAGGCAAGAAATGAGGAGTTTGATTTAATACTTCTAGATATAATGCTCCCTTCAATGAATGGCATAGAGGTATTAAGAAGAATAAGGGAAGAAAGCGAAGTTCCTGTAATAATGCTTACAGCTAAGGATGAAACTATGGATAAGGTAACTGGACTAGATATGGGAGCAGACGATTATATAACTAAACCTTTTGAGATAGAGGAGCTTCTTGCAAGGATAAGGGTAGCTTTAAAGAGAAAGAAGGTTACTAAAAAAGAAGAACTAAGATATAAAGAGCTATTAATGGACTTAGAGGGTTATAATCTTTCTTATGATGGAGAAAATATAGAGCTTACTAAAAAAGAATTTGAGCTTTTAAGGTATTTGCTTGAAAATAAAAATAGAGTACTGACTAGGGATAAAATTATAGAAACTGTTTGGGGTTATGATTATTTCGGGGATACTAATGTAGTAGATGTATATATACGATACCTTAGAAGTAAAATAGATGACAAATATAATCAAAAAATAATCCATACTTTAAGAGGGGTAGGATATATGATAAAAGATGAAAAATAATAAAGGTAAATATGATAAGGAAATAGAGTATATAACCAATATAGCCACTAAGATTTTTAAAGAATCTGTGAAGCTTATAAAAGAGCAATATAAAGTACTTATAACTAAAGTTAGACTATCAATAGTTCTTAAGTTAAATGTTATGTATGTTTTGGTTTGTCTAAATTTACTTTTCTTTATAAATTTATTCATAACAGGTATTTATGGATACTTTACCTTCACTAAAATAAATAGTAATATAGAAAAATCCTTTGTTACTATATCTAAAGAACTAAAAGAAACAGAGAATTTATCAATAGATAGACTAAATTTATTAAAAGAGACTAATGGTTATGAAATTATAATTTATGATAATAATAAGGAAATTTTATATAGAAATAGTGAAGCTTATATAAATGACTTATCTAAAGATAATGTGAGAGTTTTAGCATATGGTCATTTTAAGTTTCAGAATAATATAAGTGAGGAAACAATAAAAAACAATATTAATAGTATTTTTAATATAAATTATATTTATGATAGAGCCGCTGAGGAGAGTGGTAGTAAGTTTAATATTCAGATAAAGTATAATTTATATGAGGATTTCAGCTTTTTAGGAAATTTTATTTTATGGGTAGTTATCGCAGAGATGGTGTGCTTATTTTTATCTTTAGGTAATGTGAAAAGCAGAAGTAAAAAGATACTCAAGCCTATTGATGATATGAATAAAACCGTTGAGAATATTACCATAAAACAGATAGACACAAGATTAAGTGTAGGTGGAACTCAAGATGAGCTTAAAGATTTAGCAAAAACTTTTAATGGAATGTTAGATAGAATTCAAGAGGCTTATAATATTCAAAATCAATTTGTATCAGATGCTTCTCATGAACTTAGAACTCCTATAGCAGTAATACAGGGGTATGCTAGGCTTTTAGATAGATGGGGAAAAGAGGATAAGGAAGCTCTTGAGGAGTCTATATCAGCTATAAAGTCAGAGGCAAATAATATGAAGGACCTTGTTGAAAAACTATTATTTCTAGCAAGAGGGGATAAAAATACTCAACCAGTTATTATGGAGGAGTTTGATTTAAACTTCCTTGTTGATGAACTTTTAAAAGAAACTAAGATTATAGATAATGATCATAATATAAGTTGTGATAAAAATGAAGTTGTAAAAATATATGCAGATGAGAAGCTGTTAAAGCAAGCTTTTAGAATATTTCTAGACAATAGCATAAAGTATACTCCAAAAGGCGGAAACATTGGTATAAGTACCTATGTTAATGGTAATAATGTAGAAATAGTTATAAAAGATAATGGCATAGGTATTGATGAAAAAGATATTCCAAAAATTTTTGATAGATTTTATAGAGCAGATGAGTCTAGAACTAGAGAAACTGGTGGAAATGGACTAGGGTTATCCATAGCGAAGTGGATAATTATGAAACATAAAGGTAAAATCACAGTTAATAGTTCTCTTAATGTAGGGACAACGATAATAATTAATTTACCTATGAATACTTAAAAAGACTAGCCTTTTATAACTTTTAGTTAGAGGCTAGTTTTTATTTTCTACAAATTTCCATGGTTTTATTTTAGCATATATTTAAAAAAATATATAAATATGCATGAGCTATGTTATATAATTAATGTATAAATAAATTACGAGCTTATTGTACTGGGAGAAAAATTTATGGTCAAACATGACAAAATTAAGAAAAGTAAAAAGTACCAGCTTAGAAGTCAAATATCAATATTTTTTCTGTTAACTATAGTAGCATCAGTACTTATTGTTTATGGATTATCTAATAGTTTTATAATTAGAAATTTTGATTATCTATTAAAAAATCAAGGTCAAGGAAATATGAAGCAAGTTGTTAATGAGTTAAATAATCAACTTATTGACCTAGAGAACTCAGCTAAGGATTATGGCAGCTGGGATGATACATATGAATATGTATCAAATAGAGATAAAAGTTATATAGACTCAAATTATATAGATGAAACTTTTTCACTAAATAATTGGAATTTGCTTTATATTTTTGATAAAGATAAGGAACTAGCTTATGGTAAAGAATTTGATTTACATAATAAGCAGGAAATTAACAAATCAGATGAAATAATTGATTTTATAAAAGGTAAGGAATGGATATTTAATGATATAAGGATTCAAGCTAAGTTAATCAGTTCTCCTAAAGGGAGCATGTTACTAGCAGCTTATCCAATAACTAGAAGTGGCGGACTTGGGAATTCAGTAGGATGGATAGTCTGCGGAAGATATGTTAATGAAAATCTAGTTAATAGTATGGGCGATAATCTTTTAATGAATCTGAAGCTTGATGATAATATTGATAAACCAGGTGACATAACATCAACTACTTATATAAGCGGCAGAGGAATAAAAGCAGATATATGGGTAGACGAAAATGGTAAAAGTGATAAAAGTGTAGGAATTATTTACGATTACGATGGAAATAAGTTAATAAAGATGACAAGCAACATAGATGTAGATATGAATATACTAAATATGGGCACATATGGTGTGTATAAGTATATAGCTACTACTAGCGTAGTTTTACTTGTGTCATTTATATTATTGTTATGGTTAATAGATAAAACAATTTTTAAAAGGCTTAATGAATTAATATATAATGTAGGAAATATAGAAAAAAACAATGATTTTTCTAAAAGAATTTCTATAAAAAGAAATGACGAGATATCTATTTTGGAAACGGGATTTAATAATCTTCTTTCTACAGTAGAGAGAACTCAAAGCGAGATATTATATCAGGCAAAATATGATCAACTAACAGAAACATTTAATAGAGGTGTCTTTTTTGATGATGTTCAGGTGATCTTGGATGATGAGATGAAAAATGGAAATAAATCCGCAATAATTTTTATCGATATTGATGGATTCAAAGATATAAATGATAGTTTAGGGCATAGCACAGGAGATTATATATTAGTTAATGTAGCTGCTAGGATAAAAGAAAAATTGAAAAACTATAATCCTATAATTTCTAGGTTTGGTGGAGATGAGTTTGTTACATTTATACCTAACATAAAATCTTATAAAGAAATAGACAATATATGTAAGGATTTGTTGGATAGAATAAAACAACCTATGTATATTGGTAGGAAAGCCTGCAAAATAACTTGCAGTATAGGGATAAGTATATCTATAGACCATGGAAGTACAGTAGATGATTTAATAAATAATGCAGATGTAGCTATGTATCATGTAAAGAAAAACAATAAAAATAGTTCTATTATTTATAATGAGGACATGAGAAGTAGAATATCACAAGAAATGCTTGAAGAAGCTCTAGATAACAAAGAGTTTGTTTTATATTATCAAAAACAGGTTGACATAACCACTGAAAGAATAGAAGGTGCAGAGGCTTTAGTAAGATGGAACAGTGCTGACAGAGGATTTGTTTCACCAATAGAGTTTATACCGCTAGCAGAAGAAACTGGGTTTATAGTTCCATTAGGAAAATGGATATTAGAAGAAGCTTGCAAACAATGTAAGGAATGGAATGATACTATAGATAAAGATTTTAGAGTATCAGTAAATGTATCTAGTATACAGTTTATGGAGAAGGCCTTTATTAATATGGTTGTAAATACATTAAAAACTACGGGGATAAATCCTAAAAACTTAGAACTAGAAATAACCGAAAGTGTTGCATTATATAAAGAAGAAGAAGTTATAAGTAAATTGGAAGAGTTAAAAAATCTAGGTGTAAGAGTTTCTATAGATGATTTTGGTACTGGGTATAGTTCATTAAAATACCTACAGAAGTTTAAGATTGATGGATTAAAAATAGATAAGGCGTTTATAGATAATATTAACGAAAATTCTAGCATAGCTAAATCTATAATTAACATGGCAGAAAACTTAGGGGTATATGTTATTGCTGAGGGCGTAGAAACAGTAGAGCAGGTAAATTGTTTAAGGTCCCTTAAATGCCAATATATCCAAGGTTATTATTATGGTAAACCTGTACCGCCAGATGGTTTTGATTTGAAGATTTCTTAGGAAAAAGATACTGTGAATGAAATAAATTTATTCACAGTATCTTTTTTGGTTTATTTAGCAGCAGTAATATAGGGCTCTATATCTAATGGTTCAAATGTAGACTCAAATCTTTTAACAATTTGACCATCTTTACCTATAAGAAACTTTGTAAAATTCCATTTAATAGAATCACCTAATAAAGATTCAGGAAATTTTTCTTTTAAGAAAGTATGTAGAAGTTTTCCTGAAGGTGTAGTTGTATCTAGTCCTTCGAATTTAGTATTTTCTTTAAGGTATGTAAATAATGGATGTGCTGAAGGTCCATTTACATCAACCTTTTCTGTTATTGTGAAATTAACTCCATAATTGATTTCACAGAAGTTTTTTATTTCACTTGAATTTCCAGGTTCTTGTTCTCCAAATTGATTACAAGGGAATCCTATAATTTCAAAATCATCATTTTTAAATTTTTGATATAATGCCTCTAAATCTTTATATTGAGGTGTGAATCCACATTTACTAGCAGTGTTAACTATAAGTAGGTTTTTACCTTTGAATTCACTTAAAGACTGTTCTTTTCCATCGATTGTTTTAAAACTAAAATCATAAATTGACAAAATTATCATCTCCTAATTTATATTGCATAAGATTATTATATCACAAATTTAATTGCATGCAATTAAATTGAGAATATATTATAATTATATTAACAAATTAGTATTTATACATTATAATAGGAGTATAATAATCGGGAGGTTTTGACAGGAGGTGACCACTTATGAATAATGATTTTTTAAAACTAGAAAACCAATTATGTTTTTCTGTATATGCTACATCTAGGGCTATTACAAAATTATATCGTCCTTTTTTAAATGAATTAGGAATCACATATCCTCAATATTTAGTAATGTTAGTGCTTTGGGAGAAAGAAAATATAACATTAAAAGATCTTGGAAATAAACTATATTTAGATTCAGGAACTCTTACTCCACTACTTAAAAGATTAGAAAGTATAGGATATATAAAAAGGGAAAGATCTACAGAAGATGAGAGATTGCTTTGTGTATCAATAACCGATAAGGGGAATGAACTTAAAGAAAAGGCTCTAAACATACCTAAATGTATTGTAGAATGTTTAGATTATGATCCAATGCTTTTATTTAAGTTAAAGAAAGAAATTGATTCTCTTCTTTCTAATATAAATAAAGAAGATTAAGCGAGGAAATGAATGAACATCAAAAATAGAATTTTCATCATTTTTGTAATACTTAGTAGTTTTTTAATTTCTTGTGGAGCAAATAAAAATGTTGATACTAAAGAAGTACTTATAACAGGAAAGATAGAACCTAAAATTAAGTCTGGAGAAGTTATCACATTTTATGTTGCTACTGACATACATTACTTATCTAAAAGCTTAACTGATGGAGGAGAAGCTTTTCAAAACTTTATAGATAGCGGAGATGGAAAGCAACTTAAGTATATAGATGATATAACAGATGCTTTTATAAATGATATTAAGAAAAATCGTCCACAAGTTCTTATTATAAGTGGGGATTTAACTAATAATGGGGAAAAGAAAAGTCATGAAGATTTAGCAAAAAAATTAAAAGTAGTAGAGGATTCAGGTACCTCAGTTTATGTTATACCTGGGAATCATGATATATTAAATCCCTGGGCAAGAGAGTTTAAAGAAGATAAACAGTTAAAAACTGACTATATAAGTGACAAGGACTTTGAGGATATTTATGGAGAATATGGTTATAAAGAAGCTATATCTAGAGATAAAAATACTTTAAGTTACTTGTCTGCTCCATCTGAAGATGTTTGGCTATTAATGTTAGATACTTGTCAGTATAAGGATAATGAGAAAAATAAGAAACCACAAACTGATGGTAGGATAACAGATGAAACTTATAAGTGGATAGAAGAGTGTAGGAAGCTTGCAAAAGATAATGATGCTGAATTAGTAACAGTTATGCATCATAATTTAATGGATCATAGTGAGGTAGTAAAGGATGGATTTACTCTTAATGATAATCAAAAAGCTATCAATAACTTTTTGAGTAATGAAATTAAATTTACTTTAAGTGGGCATATTCATGTGCAAGACATAAGCTCTTATAAAAATCCGGAGTCTTCTAAAAAGATATATGATATAACCACGGGAGCTCTAAGCGTATATCCTCAGAAATATAGTGTCTTAAAATATTCAAGCCCCAATAAAGCATTTGATTATAGTACTGAGTGGGTTAATGTTGAAGACTGGGCTAAAGAAAACAAAAATACCGATACTAATTTATTGAGTTTTAAAGAATATTCTAAAAAAGCTTTTGGAGATAAGGCAGCAGATATGGCATATATAAATTTAGCAGATGTTAAGGGATACTCCATAGAGCAAATAAATCTTATGAGTGAAACATTTAAAGAGCTTAATTTAAAATACTTTGAAGGAACAGAAAACATAGACAATGAAAGTATATTAAATTCAGAGGGATATAAATTATGGCAAACTAATCCTCCAGGATTTTTAGCTAAATATATTCAATCGATATCTAGCGATAAGGACACAGATGACAATAACCTTCATATTGACAATAAGTAATTGAAGAAGCATAATAAAACTAAAATAATACCTCTATGAGTATATAGTATCATAGGGGTATATTAATTACTTTTATGATAAGGTTAACATATAAACTTACTACTATAATCCATGGTGGAGGGGATAGTATGCGAAGAATAGATAGTGTTTTTGAAAAGTTTAAGGAGCTTTATGAGGGTAATGGTATAAGTGCTATAGAGGTGGCTAATGCACTAGGGCTTGATAGGGCAAACGTAAGTAGCGATTTAAATAAGTTATCTGAAGAAGGTAAGATAATTAAAATTAAAGGAAAACCAGTACTCTTTACTATGGAAGGGATAGATTATAAGGAAGAATCTACAATAGATAAATTTGCATCAAAAAATTCAAGTTTATATTCTCCTATAGAGCAGGCAAAAGCGGCAGTATTATATCCGCCTAAAGGAATGAATATATTAATTTTGGGAGAAACAGGTGTAGGAAAGTCCATGTTTGCTAACTTAATTTATAAGTATGCAAAAGAAATGGGAAGAATGGATGAAAATTCAGAACTTATAACATTTAACTGTGCAGACTACTCAAACAATCCTCAGCTGCTTATAAGTCAAATATTTGGATCTAAAAAAGGTGCATATACTGGTGCAGACAGTGATAAAGAGGGACTTATAGAAAAAGCAGATGGAGGAGTTTTGTTTTTAGATGAGGTTCATCGACTACCTCCAGAGGGACAAGAAATGTTTTTTACCTTTATAGATAAGGGAACCTTTAGAAGATTAGGTGAAACTGATTTAGAGAGAAATGCTAATGTATTAATTATTTGTGCAACTACAGAAAATCCTGAATCTATGCTTTTAAACACATTTACAAGAAGAATTCCAATGATTATTCGTATACCTAGCCTTAAAGAAAGAAGTTTAGAAGAAAGATTTAATCTTATATGCCAATTTTTTAGAGAAGAGTCCTCTAGACTTGATAGGGATATAAAGGTATCAGTAAATGCAATGAAGGCATTTTCAAGTTATAATTGTCCCAATAATGTAGGGCAATTAAAAACAGACGTACAGCTAGCTTGTGCTAAGGCTTATGCGGATTTTGTTTCTAAAAAGAAAAAGATTTTAAGGATTAATACTATAGATTTGCCCGTTTATATTAGGCAAGGATTATATACTGCAATAGAGCATAGGCAACTTTGGAATAAGCTTGTAGGTATAAATAGTAGATACTGCATATTTAATAATGATAAAGAAGATGTATTATTTCAAGAGTATGAAAATGATGAAAACATATATGATATGTTAGATTTAAGAATACATGAACTAAAAAGCAGGGGGATATCCACTGAAGAGCTTGATAAGGAAATGAGCAAAGATATAGAAGATTATTTTAATAACTATATTTATAATGTTAATAAAAAAAGAGATATATCTAATCTTGAAAGTATAATAGATGAAGAGATAATTAACTTAGTTCAAGAGATTGTTGCATACTGTGAAGATAGACTAAATAAAAGTTTAAGTGAGAAAATATATTATGGATTAGCTGTTCATATAGCTAATTCAATAGAAAGAATTAAAAAGAATCAAAAAATAATAAATCCTCAATTAAACAAAATAAGAACAGAATATAAAAATGAATTCAATATTGCATTAAATTGTTTGAAAATAATAGATAGAATTTTAGATATATCAATGCCTATTGATGAAGCTGCATTTTTAGCTATGTTTTTAGTTTATGATGATAGAAATATTGATGAAGAAAAAGATGAAGTTAAGGTAATAGTTGTTGCTCATGGAGCAGCTACTGCAACTTCTATGGCTGATGCAACTAACAAGCTTTTAGGAACTAATTATGCAATAGGTATAAATGCACCCATAGAAGAAAAACCACAAAAAGTTATAAATAGAATTAAGGATTTTATAATTCAATCAAAAATCAAGTCGGATATATTATTTTTAGTTGATATGGGTTCACTTACAACTTTTGGTGAAGAATTAGAAGAGGAGTTAGGTATAAAAACTAAAACTTTACCTTTAGTTAGTACATTACATGTTATTGAAGCTACTAGAAAAGCCATGATAGGATATTCTTTAGAAGAAGTTTATGAGGAAACTCTAAAAGTAAATACTATTTTAGAAGACGAGTCTCAAAAAATAAAGGAATTATCTGAGAAAATAGATAAATTGGCTATAGTGACTGTTTGTACTACCGGAGAAGGTGGAGCACTTATGGTTAAAAATTTCCTAGAGCAAAATCTTCATTTTGATAAATCTTTAATAGAAGTAATAGCTGTTATGTTTGAAGGCAAGAAAAACATATTAAGAAAAATTAAAGAAGTATCTAAGGATTATAGAATTATATGTATAATAAGTCCTTTTGAATTAGATACACCTATATTACAATATGGTTTAGATAAGGTAATGAGCTCAGAAGTTATAGAAATTCTTCAAAAAGAAATTGATATTGAAACTACTTATATAAAAATGGGGCATACATTACAAAATCAACTTACTAATATTAATGGATTTGAAGTTTTAAATGATATTAAAAGTTTTAATAATACTATTATAGAATCTTTAAGGCTAAAGATATCTACGAATATATTAATCGGAGAAACCTTTCATGTAGCTTGTATGATAGATAGGCTAAAGTCAGGTGGAAGTACAAGATCTTTTAAAGACAAGGAAATATATATAGAAAAAAATGAAGAATTTTTTAGAACAATTAAAAATGTGACTGCAATGTTAAACACTAAATATTCTATAAAAATATCAGATGATGATATTTGCCGTATAGTAAGTTTTTTAAATGAGCATAATTAAAATATAAAAAAAGTGATTATATATGATAACAAAATTAAGTTTTGTTTCTATATAGTCACTTTTTTATCTGTGTTGGCATCATAGTTGCTATATAATATTACGTAAATAAAATAACACAAATAATATAAAGTAGGAGAGGATGACATAGATGGACTACCAAGATATAATATTTCAAATCATTGTAAATGGCGGAGATGCAAAAAGCTATGCAATGCAAGCCATAAAACAAGCAAAAGCAGGGAGCATAGATGAAGCTAAGAAATCTCTTAAAAGTTGTTCAGAATCTTTAGAGAAGGCTCATAATATGCAAACTGGTTTAATTCAGGAAGAAGCCGCAGGAAACGCTCAAGAAGTTACACTTCTTATGGTTCATGCACAAGATCACTTTATGAATGCTATGACAGTTAGGGATTTAGCACAAGAATTTATAGACATGTATGAGAGTATAGCAGATATTAAAAAGCTATTAAAGTAAAAGTGTGTTGATATAAAACACAGATTAGATATAAGTAACACACATATAAAGGAGGTGAGCTTTTGGAAGAGAAAAGTAAGGTGTTAGATAATATATTAGCAGGAAAGTTAGTAGCAGTAGTTAGAGGAAAAGATAAAGAAGAAGGTAGCAAGATTATTGATGCCTGTAGGGAAGCAAAACTTTCTTTAATAGAGATTACTTATACTAATAAGGATGCTTCAGAACTTATAAAGAAATATAGCATGGATGAAGAATTATGCGTTGGAGCAGGAACTGTTGTTAATGTTGAGACTGCTAAAAATGCAATTAAAAGTGGAGCAAAGTTTATAGTTGGACCAAATTTTGATGAGGACTTAGCGATATATTGCAATGAAAATGAAATTTTATATATACCAGGCTGTTTAACTCCTACTGAAATTATTAGGACACAAAAATATAATTGTAAAATTGTAAAACTTTTCCCAGGAGAACTGGTTGGACCTAAATATATAAAAGCAATAAAGGCACCTATTCCAGATATAAAAATAATGGTTACAGGAGGTGTTGATAAAGAAAACATTAATCAGTGGCTAGAAAATGGAGCGGAAGCTCTAGGGATAGGAAGTCTATTAACTAAAGATACAGATTTACAACATGATAGTATAGTAAGTAATGCTAAAGAGTTTTTAGAAAAAGTTAAGTAACAAAATTGTAATGAGGTGAAAAGATGGATAAGTTTCTAGCCTTTGGAGAAATATTAATAAGATTTACTCCTAAAGAGAATAATACATATTTTAACGGCAATATCATGGAGTATTATTATGGTGGCTCAGAAGCAAATATAGTGACTATGCTCTCAGGTTTAGGTATAGATTCCTACATACTTTCAGCTATTCCAGATAACGATTTATGTAAGGCTGTTGAAGGATACTTTAAAGGTATGGGAGTTAATACCGAAAAGGTTATAAAAAAAGGTGAAAAGATGGGTATGTACTTCTCAGAGAGAGGTACTGGCATAAGAGCAAGTTCAGTTATATACGACAGAAAGCAGTCAAGCTTTTCTCAGCTAGAGAAAAAAGATATAGATTTTAATTCAATTCTTGAAGGGATAACTTGGTTTCATTTTAGTGGAATAACAGCTGCTGTTAGTGAAAATGTAAGAGAAGTCTTGAAAGAGTTAATATGTGAAGCTAAAGCAAGAGGAATTACCATCTCCATGGATTTAAATTATAGATCTAAGATGTGGGGAGTAAAAGAGGCTAAGGA
The DNA here is from genome assembly GCF_022324845.1 of Clostridium sp. YIM B02506. Lineage (NCBI taxonomy): Bacteria > Bacillati > Bacillota > Clostridia > Eubacteriales > Clostridiaceae > Clostridium > Clostridium sp. YIM B02506. The sequence continues at coordinate 14,216 of NZ_JAKGTG010000046.1, read as the reverse complement.
TTTCCTGAGTGAAATTGCTCCAAATGTAGATATTTGTTTTGGGATAGAACCTATTAAAGCATCAGAAAATGATTATGATTTATTTAGCAGAGAAAAATCAAGTATTCAAGATATTGAAGAAAGAATGAAAGCCATCAAGGAATTATACGACTTTAAATATATATTTCATACTGAAAGAGAAAATGACACTCAAGATAATAATAGCTATCATGCATATGCTTATTCAGATAAACTTTACGACTCTATTACACTTAAAACTAGGATGATAGAGAGAATAGGAAGTGGAGATGCTTTTGTAGCTGGGATTATATACTCACTTATGAAAAAGTATTCATTACAAGAAGCTATAAACTTTGGTGTTGGCGCAGCTACATTAAAGTGCACAATAAAAGGCGACCAAATGCATGTATCAGAAGAAAATATAAAAAGTATAGCTGATATGAAGATAGAAATTAATAGATAGAGGGGATTTTGATGTTAAAATCACAAGAAATAAGATTAGGGGCACCAGAAATGGACTCTTTAAGATTAGGAATGGGCTGGAAAAAGAACGATTTATCTAAAACACAGATTTTAATAGAGAGCACCTTTGGAAAGAGCCATCCGGGAAGTGTCCATTTAAATAAGTTAGTAGAAGTAGCTATAAAAAAGCTAACTACACTAAATGCTTCTCCATCAGATTATTATGGAACTGATATATGTGATGGGCAAGCTCAAGGACATGATGGAATGAATTATTCTTTAGTGTCTAGAGAAATAATAGCTAACTTAATTGAAATACACTATGGAGCTACACCCTTTGATGGAGGATTATTTATATCAAGTTGTGACAAGGGGCTGCCAGCACATTTAGTTGCTATAGCTAGACTCAATATACCAGCAGTGGTTATGCCAGGTGGTGTAATGGGAGCAGGTCCAGAATTACTTACTTTAAATCAAATTGGTACTTATAGTGCCATGGAAAAAAGAGGAGAAATAAGTAAGGAAAAATATGATTTTTATAAAGAAAATGCTTGCCCAGGATGTGGAGCTTGCTCATTTATGGGAACTGCAGCTACAATGCAAACTTTAGCTGAAGCATTAGGTTTAACTTTGCCTGGTGCAGCATTATTACCAGGAAGTTCAAAGGTCTTAGAAGAATATACTAAAAAGTCTTCTGAAGCTGTATTAAATTTGATTGAAAAAGGAATTACTGCTAAGGATATATTGACCAGAGAGGCTTTTGAAAATGCAATTATAATACATGCTGCTATTGGAGGATCAACAAATGCTATGCTCCATATACCAGCTATAGCTAAACAATTAGGAATAGAAATTACTGCTGAGGATTTTGATAAAATCCATAGAAAAGTTCCTTACATACTAAATGTAAGACCAAGTGGGCATTGGCCAGCAGAATATATATATCATAGTGGAGGAATTCCCTTTATTATGAGTAAGCTTAAGAAATATCTTAATTTAAACGTTATGACTGTTACCGGGGAAACCTTGGGAGAAAATTTAGAAAAATTTAATTCACAAGTTTCTTATGAGGAGATCACTCAAACTAAAAAGAATTTTGATAAAGATAGTGTTATATATCCAATAGATAAACCACTATATGAAGGCGGTTCAGTTTCAGTATTAAAAGGAAATATTGCACCAGAGGGTTGTGTTATAAAACACTCAGCAATACCTAAAACTATGTGGAATGTAACACTTAAGTCAAGAGTTTTTAATTGTGAGGAAGATGCTTTTAAAGCGGTAATAGAAAAATCAATTAAACCAGGCGATGCTGTAATAATAAGATATGAAGGACCAAGAGGAAGTGGAATGCCTGAAATGTTCTATACAACTGAGGCAATAGCTTCAGATGAGGAATTAAATTCATCAGTAGCACTTATAACAGATGGAAGATTTTCAGGAGCTACAAGAGGACCTGCAATAGGGCATGTCTCCCCAGAAGCAGCCAGTAAAGGTCCAATAAGCATCGTTGAAGATGGAGATTTAATAGAAATTGATATAGAGAACAGGACAATAAATATAGTTGGGACAGAAGACGGTAAACTTTCATCGGATGAAATCGATAAGATTATATCTGATAGGTTAAAACATTTAAAAGATTATGAACCAAGATTTAAAAGTGGAGTATTAGGTCTTTATACGGCTAATGCAACTTCGGGAATTAAAGGTGGTACTATTTATTAATTAATATAAAACAAATTTTTAGGAGGAATTATAATGGGAAACAAATTTATCGATTTTTTAGAAAGAAAAATAATGCCTAAGGCTGCTAAAATAGCAGGACAAAGGCACATAAGAGCATTACGTGATGGTTTAGCTATAACAATGCCTCTTATTATAATAGGATCTATATTCATGATTTTAGGAAATGTTCCTATAGCAGGATATAACGACTTCATAAATGGCATATTTGGAGATGGATTTGCAGCAAAAATATTATATCCAGTTCGTGTTACTTTTGACATAGTAGCAATACTTTCTGTATTCTCAGTTTCTTATCAGATAGCTAAAGATAAGGATGTTGATGGAGTATCAGCAGGAGCAGTAGCTTTAGCATCATTTTTGCTTCTTATTCCAGTATTAACTGTAAACAGCAAACTAGCTGATGGTTCAACTTTAAACTTGGGTAGAGTTTGGCAAACTACAAACTTAGGTGCAGGTGGACTAATAGTTGCAATATTTACTGCAATTATTTCTACTGAAATATTTATATATGTAATCAAGAAAAATTGGGTTATTAAAATGCCAGAATCAGTACCTCCAGCAGTATCAAAGTCTTTCGCAGCAATTACACCAGGTCTTATAATTATAACTTTATTCTTCTTTATCCGTTTAGGATTTGAAGCAACTACTTATGGTAATGTATTTAACTTTATAACAAAATTTGTTGGTTCACCTTTATCTAAAGTTGGTTTATCTTTTGGTGGAATGATAGCTACAATATTCCTATATATGTTCTTCTGGTCATTAGGTATTCATGGTACTCGTGTTGTTTTCGGAGTTATGGATTCAGTTTTACTTCCAGCTATGGACCAAAACAGATTAGCATTAGAAGCAGGGCAAGCACTTCCTAACATAGTAACAAAACAATTCTACGATAACTTTGTTAACATAGGAGGTTGTGGAGCTGCTATAGGTCTTGTAATAGCTATATTTATAGTAGGTAAATCTCAACAGTTAAAGACACTAAGCAGATTAGCAATAGCACCAGCAATATTCAACATATCTGAACCAATAATATTTGGTGTTCCAATAGTTATGAACCCAATAATGATGATACCATTTGTATTATCAAACTTATCAATAGGTATATTAACTTATGCAGCTATGGCGTTTAACTTAGTAAGTAAGCCAGCAGGATTAGCGATTCCGTGGACAGTTCCAGCACCTATATCAGGATTCTTAGCTACAAATGGAGATTTTAGAGCAGTAATTTTACAAGTAATTGCAATTGCTTTATCTGTATTAATATATCTACCATTCGTTAAGGTTTGGGATAAGCAAAAGGTTGAAGAAGAGAACATGTTAATAGAGGCAGAAGCTTAAAAATAAAAAAAATATTATGGCTAATCATATATAAGATTAGCCATAATAAAAAAATAATACCATATAAAGAAGGAGGCATAAGCATGAAGATGACATTTAGATGGTATGGAGAAGATGATCCAGTAACTCTTAAGAATATAAGGCAAATACCAAATGTAAAAGGAATAGTTAGTGCACTTTACGATATACCAGTTGGAGAAGTATGGCCAATAAATAAAATAAAAGAGTTAAAAGAATTGGTAGAAAAAGATGGATTAACACTTGAAGTAATAGAAAGTGTTCCAGTTCATGAAGATATAAAACTAGGTTTACCATCTAGAGAAAAGTTTATAGAAAATTATAAAGAAACCATTAAAAATCTATCTAAGTGTGGAATAAAGGTCATATGCTACAATTTTATGCCTGTCTTTGATTGGACAAGAAGCCAATTAGATAAAGAATTAGAAGATGGATCTACAACTCTAGTTTATTATAAGGAACAGGTTGATAAACTTAATCCTTTAGATGGAGGACTATCTTTACCAGGATGGGATTCATCTTATAAAATAGAAGATTTAAGGGAGTTATTTGACGAGTATTCTAAAATATCTCAAGAGGATCTTTGGAGTAATTTGGAGTATTTTTTGAAACAGATAATACCTGTAGCAGAACAATGCGACATTAAAATGGCTATACATCCGGATGATCCACCATGGCCTATATTTGGTCTTCCTAGGATAATAACAGGAAAAGAAAGTTTAGAAAGATTAGTTAGTATTTATGATAGTCCTAGTAATGGATTAACTGTATGTACTGGTTCTCTAGGATGTTCAAGTAAAAATGATGTTGTTGATATAATAGACGAGTTTTCTAAAAGAGGAAAAATTCATTTTATGCATATAAGAAATGTGAAACTTCTTGATGATGGAAGCTTTGAGAAGTCTGCACATTATTCAAAATGTGGTTCTTTAGATATAGTAGGCATAGTAAAAACCTTACACAATAATGGTTTTACTGGATATATTAGACCCGATCATGGAAGAATGATATGGGGAGAAACAGGAAAGCCAGGTTATGGATTATATGATAGAGCTCTTGGCGCAATGTATTTAACTGGAATATGGGAAACACTAGATAAGCAATAAGAATCATAGGAGGAGAAAAAATGAGTAAGAGACAATATAAATTACCAGATAATTTTTATATTGGAGCAGCAGCTTCAGCTTGGCAAACAGAAGGTTGGGATGGAAAAGAAGAAGGTCAAGATTCTTATATGGATCTTTGGTATAAATCAACTCCAGAACTATGGCATAACGGATATGGTCCTACTGTAGCAACAGATTTTTATAATAGGTATAAGGAAGACGTTCAATTAATGAAAAAAGCAGGATTACATTCCTATAGAACGTCCATAGATTGGTCAAGATTCATAATTAATTATGAAACTGCAGAGGTAAGTGAAGTAGCAGCAGAATATTATGATAATCTTATAGATGAATTAATTGCAAATGGAATAGAACCTATGTTATGTTTAGAGCATTATGAACTTCCAGCAGAATTATTCACAAAGTATGGTGGATGGGGTTCTAAACATGTTGTAGATTTATATATTAAGTATGTTGAAGAAGCTTTTAAGAGATATTCTCATAAGGTTAAACAATGGTATACTTTTAATGAGCCTATAGTAGTTCAAACAAGAGTATTTTTAGATAGCATAAGATATCCATTTAAACAAGATACTCAAACAGCTATGCAATGGAATTACAATAAGATTTTGGCAACAGCAAAGGCTGTTAAGGTATATAAAGAAGGTGGATATAATAAAGATGGAGGAAAAATTGGAGTTATATTAAATCCAGATGTTTGTTATCCAAGATCAACAGCAAAACATGATGTTGAAGCAGCTGAAAAATTTGATTTATTCTTCAATAGGATTTTCTTAGATCCATCTATAAAAGGGGAAATCCCAGCAGAACTTTTTGAAATATTAAAAGAACATAACTGCTGTTTTGAATATACAGAAGAAGAGTTACAAATAATTAAGGACAACACAATAGATATTCTTGGTGTTAATTTATATGCTCCTACAAGAGTAAAGGCTAAAAATTTAGCTTGGAATCCAAATACACCATTCCACCCAGAGTATTTTTATGATAAACATGAACTTCAAGGAAGAAAGATGAATCCATTTAGAGGGTGGGAGATATACCCTAAACTTATGTATGATTTCGCAATGAGAGTGAAAAATGAATATGGCAATATTGAATGGTTCATTGCTGAAAATGGTATGGGTGTAGAAAATGAGCATAAATATAAAAATGAAGAAGGAATAATTCAAGACGACTATAGAATTGAATTTATATCTGATCATTTAAGATGGCTAATAAAAGGAATAGAAGAAGGTTCTAATTGTACAGGATATATGCTTTGGGCATTTACTGATAATGTATCTCCACAAAATGCTTTTAAAAATAGATATGGCCTAGTGGAAATAAATTTAGAAGATAACAGAAATAGAAATATGAAAAAATCAGGTTATTGGTACAAAGAACTATCTGAAAAAAGAGCATTTGAGTTTGATGATTTTAATTTTGAATACAAATAGAAATTTAAAATAAAAAATAATTATGAGGTGATTTAAATGAATATTTTATTAATCTGTTCAGCAGGAATGTCAACAAGTTTATTAGTAACTAAAATGGAAAAGGCGGCAAAAGAAAAAGGAATAGATGCAACTATATGGGCAGTATCAACTGATTCTGTAGATAGAAATCTTCCTAAAGCTGATGTTGCATTAATTGGACCACAAATTAGATTCCAATTAGATGTTATGAAGGAAAAGGGAGCTAAATTAGGTGTGCCTGTTGAGGTTATAGATTCAGTAGATTATGGAATGTGTAATGGACCTAAGGTATTAGAAAAAGCCTTAAAAATGAAAAAATAAAAAGCAATCTTCTTAGTATAAGAGATGGTTTTCATATTTAGAAAACCATCTTCTTTTTTATATATTTATAATGAATATATACGGTAAATTTATACTAGGAGGAATTTTATATTTATGGATAAAAAAGCAGTATCGAGTAACAAGAGATTATGGACAAAAGATTTAATATTAATATTATCAATAAATTTTTTTTCAAGCGTAATAATGAACATGTTAAATTCAACTATGCCTCTTTATGTAGCGCATATAGGGGGGAGTAAGTCTAGTGTAGGATTACTTACTGGTATATTTTCTTTGTCTGCATTATTGTTCCGTCCTTTATTCGGAAACATAATAGATAATAAAAGCAGAAAGTTAGTTTTACTTATTGGCGTCAGTATACTTTCTTTGGTATCTCTATCCTATACATTAATTTCATCAGTAGTACTCTTATTGTTTTTAAGAATAATACATGGTATTGGTTTGAGTGCTCAAAGTACGGCAATCGGTACAGTTATTTCAGATATAGTTCCTAAATCTAGACTGAGTCAAGGAGTTGGATTAAGTGGAACTGCAGCAACAATTGCTACTGCTGTTGGACCATCATTAGGATTATATCTAATAGGTAATTTTAATTATAATATATTTTTTTATGGAGCAACTTTATTCGGAATTTTAGCTATAGCTTTTTCTTTATTTCTTAACTATGAAAAGAAGGATAGTAATGTAAAAGAAATAAGAGATAAGAAAGATAATGTTGAGGGTGGGAAAAAGAAGTTAGACCTATTTGAAAGTAGTGCAATACCAGCATCTATAGTAGCATTTTTTATTTTGTTTACGATTTCTAGTTTATTTACCTTCCTACCATCTTATGCAAAAGAAAAAAACATAGAGAATATAGGTTTATTTTTCACAGTATATGCTATTTCCTTTTTAGTTGGAAGAACTATCGCAGATAGATTAACACATAAACTTGGATTAAATAAAATCATAATATTTGGTTTAAGCACAGTGATTATTTCATTTATAATATTAGCATTTTCATCTAATCTTTTGACAATATTGTTTGTGGGAGCTATATATGGATTAGGGTATAGTGCGGCGCAACCATCACTTAACTCCATAGCTGTCTCAAATTGTTCGCCAGATCGTAGAGGTGCTGCTAATGCAACCTTTTTCTCAGCTATGGACATAGGATTTTTTATAGGCGCAACTATTTGGGGGATCTTGATTGAAAAAGGAAGCTTTTCACATGTGTATATAGGATCAGCTATATGTATAGGACTCGCTTTGTTATCATACATATTTTTAATAGTAAAACCTTCAAAAGAAAAGAGAGAGTGTGAAAGATATAAGACTATGGAAAGTATGTAGAAAGTATAAAAACTCCTACTATATTAAAGAGTAATTAATATAGTAGGAGTTTTTTATTATATTACTTTTCTAAGAAGAAATTAGTTATATAACACATTTCATTATCTGGTATTTCAATAGAATACTTTTCTTGGAGGAACATAAGGTTTTCATATATCTTATCATAAGAATTTTTATTTTCTCTTATGAACTCCTCTTTTTCAGGATACTCAATAGAGTTATCCCCTTTTATTAATCTACTTATCATAAATGCTAAATGAAGAATTATTCCAACTAAGCTTTCTTCCTTAAGTTTTATAGATAAGCTAACTTGGAGTTTTTCTAATAATGTAAGAATATCATTATATAGTTCACTACCTTCTAGATTATCTACATTTTCTTTAATTATTAAAGGCATTTTTAATAAGGTAGTTTTAATATCAACATTTTCTTGAAGTTCATTCATTACCTTCATATTTATAACATCATACATACTGTATTGTTTTATATCTAGATCAACAGGAAGGGATGATACTATAAATAGAATTTCCTTTTCTTCTTGGATTTTAAGTAATTTTTGTTTGAAATAATTTCTGTCTAAACAGTTAAGTGGTATTATTTCAAATACATCTTTATCATATCTGAGATTTTTATTTAAAAAACTTTTAAGAGCTATAGAGCCACCTTCACCAGTTAAACATGCAGTTATTATTGCTATTTTATTTAGATTTGTTTTAACCGGCTCTTTTGACCTATCTACCTCAAAATATTGATTTACTGACAATACTTCCTTATAAATATCGTTTAGCGAAAATCCTAAAAGCGCCTTTCTTGCAGCTTCTAAAACATGTAGTGTAGATACTAACGGTATTACCTTTGTAGAAACGTCAAACTCTTTAGTTATAGCCTCTGAAAATGTAGTTAGTGATCCCATATCTACAAGAAGTAAGTATTCTTTTAAAGAATTTGAATCTTTATCTTTCTTCACAACTTCTTTAAGTTCTTCTAAAACTTTAAATGGGCTTATGTCTAGTGGTGCATTAATACCTATAACATGATTTTCACCCAAAAGTTTATTAGCTACATTGGCCATTGAGGTAGCAGTAGAATCTCCATGAGCAATTAATATTATTCCAACTTTATTATCCTTATTTGTAAATGTGTCTTCTGGTAATAAGAATATTGCTAAGTAGCCAGCCTCATCTTCTGTTATATCATGATGTATATGTTTTTCTATTATTTTCTTAGCATTAAGGGCAATTTCAAACTCTTTAGGATATAGTTCTTTTATTTTAGATAATTCAGGATTAGTTATTGTTTTATTTGTATTAACCCTTTTTATTAATGTATTTATATGCAAGGCTAAGGCTGTTGAAATATTGTTATTAAATTTTATCTTAGATGCTTTTACAATATAATATAAAACCTTATCGATACAATCTAAAGTATCTTCATCTATAATGGTTAGTAAACTTTTTCTGTTTATTTCTTCAGAGATTCCAACGATGTGTTTTTGAAAGTGTTTTGTTATGTCTTTTTCAAGTATATTCTCTATGGCTATATTAGATATACCTTGAGACTTTAGTTTTTCAAGTTTTTGTTCTATTATCTGGTAAATGCTATTATCATCGTTATTAAATTCTTCTTCTTCATCAGATACTTGATAGGAGAATTTAAAAAATTCTATTTCAAGTCCAGCTAACTTATTCCATAGAACTCTATGATCTATTTCTTTATATAATCCTTCTTTAATAAAAGGAGGGAGACTTCCGCTATTTATTCTTACATCATGCCTTATATTTGTTAAAAATTCAGAGTAAGCTTTAGCACAAATTAATTGGATATCACTTTTAAGTTGGCCTATATTATTAGGACAATCATAGGATAATAAAGCTCGTACTGTGTTTAAGGAAACATAAATATCTCTATTTAACTTTATACTTTCTTGTTTAAAAAACTGTTTAACTAAGTTTAAACGTTCCTCTAGTGATCTCTCGCTAAGGGATGGAATTCTTATAATCATGGGAATTCTTCTAGTAAAAGTTTTCAATAATGCTGATTGAGGGTCTTCAGTAGTAGCAGATATTATAAGCACATCAGATTTCCTTATTTCATAATCTCCCATTCTTCTAAAGGTGCCTGTATCCAAAAATGTAAATAGAGCTTCTTGACCTTCAGGGGGAAGCCTGTGAATTTCATCTAGAAATAATACTCCTCCGTTGGCTTTCTCCATTAAACCTTCTTTATCTGCCTCTGCTCCTGTATAAGTACCTTTTTTTACACCAAACAATTGAGAGGTAAGAAGCTGAGGATTGTTACTATAATCAGCGCAGTTGAAAACAATAAACTGAGAGTTAGGTTCTTTAACTCCCATTTCAACAGCATATTCATACATTAGTGAAGCGATCATAGATTTACCTACGCCAGTATCCCCTAATAACAAAGAAGGAATTCCCTTAGGCGGATATAATATAGCTGCCTTGACTTGCTCAATAGCTTGTTTCAAGCTTATATTATTTTTAATGAGTAAGTCCAATTTGCTAACAGAAGTTTTTGTGGAAAGTGGAAAAAATAAAACGGGTCTCCCAGAAGATTTATGTATTTTACCTTCCTTATATAGTGAATTAAGTTCATGACTAACATTTGCTCTAGACATATTAAGTATAGAAGATAATGTTCCTGCATCTATGCCCTCACCTTCACTAACTTCTAATAACTTATTGAATATAAGCTCTCGTTTATTCAAATTAAAGACCTCCTTGAAAACAATATAATTAATATATATTATACACCATAAAAATACACAGTACTATATAGAGTTTGAAAAATAAACACTATATAGAAAAATGTAAAAAATTAAACAGTTTAATAAAAATTTCTATTAAGTAAAAGTATACATTAAGATTTTTATTAAAAATTTAGGGGAAAATATATTTACGAATAAAAAAATATTAAACACTAACAATAAATAAATAAACACTAATTACAAAATTATGATTATGTGTCAAAACAATTAAACACTAAGGAATAAAAATCTAAACTCTAAGCAGAAAATCATAATCTATTCAAACACTACACACTTATCTTTTATGAAAACGATATATTGTGCGTTATTTAGTGTTTTGGCACGAAACTTGCTGATATAAAAAGCATAAAGATAAGGTGTTTAAAAATACGGAGGTAATAAAATGAGTGAGTTAGAACAGGTAATAATGAATATAATAATAAACTCAGGAGATGCTAAGGGATATTCCTATGAAGCTCTAAATGCAGTAAATGAAGGAAACTATGAAGAGGCAGACCAATTAATCGAAAAAGCAAACGAAGCACTAGAAGTAGCTCATAATTCTCAAACAGATTTATTACAAAAAGAAGCAGCAGGAGAAAAAACAGAAGTGTCAGTGATGTTTGTACATGCACAAGACCACTTAATGACAACTATAACAGAAAAAAATCTTATAGAACAAATTATGGAACTAAGAAAAATAGTTAATAAACTAGTTAAATAGTTAAGTATAGATATTTAAGGAGGAAAAAAAGATGATAAAGATAAGATTATTTTGTGCGGCAGGAATGTCAACAAGTGTATTAGTAGCAAAAATGCAAGAGGCAGCTAAAGCTAAGGGAGTAGAAGCTGATATAGAAGCTTTCCCAGAATCAACTATGTCTAAGAAATTAGAAGAAGGAATAGATGTAGCTTTACTTGGACCACAAGTTAGATATAAATTACCGGCAGCTAAAAAGCTTTGTTCTGCAAAAGGAGTTCCAGTAGATGTAATCAACTCAGTTGATTATGGAATGATGAAAGGTGACAAAGTTTTAGATTTCGCTTTAAAGATGTTAGGAAAATAATCAATAAGATGTTAAGCTTTGCTACAAGTATTTTTAATATTTGTAGCAAACAATACATTTAATCTAAGGAGGAATTGCATTATGTCAGAAACACGTAGTGAAAAGTTGATAAACATAGTAATGAAGTTTGTTGAACTTAAAGGAATAGTAGCATTAAAAGACGGAATTATTTATACCTTACCAATGTCATTAATTGGGTCAATATTTTTATTACTTGCTCAAATACCATATCAACCATTTAATGATTGGATGGCAGGAATATTTGGAGCAGGATGGACAGAACCATTATTCCAAGTTTATAATTCAACAATGTCAATTATGGCTGTAGTAGCTGTAATCGGTATAGCATACATGTATGCTAAAAATGAAGGTCATGAACCTTTAGGAGCAGGAATTATAGCATTTGCAGTATTTTTAATAACTTTAAATCAATATACAACATCTACAACAGGAGAAGTTGTAGCAGGAGTTATACCAAGAACATGGCTTGGTGGACAAGGTATGGTAGCTTCAATAATCATAGGATTACTAGTTGGAGCAATTTATTCTTGGTTCTTAACTAAAAAAATTACTATAAAGATGCCAGCTGGAGTACCACAAGGGGTATCTAACCAATTCTCAGCACTTATACCTGGACTTGTTATAATAACAGGAACAATGTTTATATTTATGTTCTTTAAATATGCATTAAACACAACAATGATAGACTTTATATTTAAAGTATTACAAACACCATTACAAGGATTTACAGATTCTTTAATAGGATTAATTATAACAACTGCACTAGTACCATTCTTCTGGTGGTTTGGTGTTCATGGAAATAATATAGTTAACGGTGTTATGCAAGGAATGCAAATTGCAAACAGACTTGAAAACCAAGCAATTATAGATGCAGGTAAAAAACTTACATTAGAAAATGGTGGACATATAGTTACAGACCAATTTATGGCTAGCTTTGTAACAGTTGGAGGATCAGGATTAACTTTAGGTCTTGCAATACTAATGATTTGGTTCTCTAAATCTGACCAAAACAAAGCATTAGGTGGATTATCTATAGGGCCTGGAATATTTAACATAAATGAACCAATAATATTTGGTTTCCCAATGGTTATGAACCCATTAATGTTTATACCATTCGTATTAGCACCAACAATTTCAGCAGTAGTAGCATATTTTGCTATGAGAGTAGGATTAGTTCCACTATTTACAGGTGTAACTGTTCCTTGGACTACACCACCAGTAATCGGAGGATTAATAATGGGTGGATGGAGAATGGCTTTACTTCAAGTGGTATGTATAACTATATCTGTAGTAGTATATTTCCCATTCTTCAAGAAAGTAGATGCTATGAACCTTAAGAGTGAACAAGAAGCTCAAGCTTAAGATTAGAATTTAATAAAAATAATAATAAAGACTCAACAGCTGTTGAGTCTTTATTAATTTGCATATAAATGAAGCTGAGTATTTCTAGAATTAATAGAAGTAAGGATAAGGAAATGATATAATAAATAAGAAAATATTAATGTTGAAGGGATGGGTAAAAATGAGCAAATATCAACTAGGAATAGACATAGGAGGAACTTTTATAAAGTATGCTTTAGTAGACGAAGACTATCATATTGTTGAAAAATGGAAAGTGCCAGCCATTAAATTTGATACTAAAGATGAATTTTATGATTACCTATGTTCTAATTGCAAAGAATTACAAAACATTGACTTTATAGGAATAAGTGCACCAGGTCTAATTGATGCTTACTCCAATGTAAAATCCTATGCTGCTCCTAATGTAAGAATTATGTACGGAACAAATGTTAATAATGAAGTTGCTACAAGAACTGATAAAAGAGTTGCGACAATTAATGATGCCAAATCAGCAGGGCTTTGTGAACTTAAAATAGGTAATGCTAAAGGAAGTAAAAGTTCAGCGTTTCTTATAATAGGAACAGGTACTGGCGGATGTATATGTAACTCAGAGGATGTTATTTATGGAAAAGATGGATTTGCAGCAGAGTTTCATCATATGCCATTTATAAATTTTAAAACAAATAAAATAGATAGGCAGGGAGATTATTGTTCTATGACTGCTTTAATTAAAATTTATAACGATAAGGTAGAAGAAATAGAAAGCCTGAAGTATGGACATGAAGTTACTGAAAGATACTTAAAGGGAGATAGTATTGCAAAAGAGTCAGTAGATGAATGGATTAATAATATGAGTACTCAACTTGTGACTATAACAACCTTTTATAACCCAGAGGTAATTTGTGTTGGTGGGGGAATATCAGAAGAGGAATGGTTCCTTGAATTGATACAAAAAAACTTTAGAAGAGTACTAGAAGAATTCGGAACTCCATTTTTAACAACAGAAATAAAGAGATGTAAATATAATAATGACGCAAACATATTGGGAGCTATTATTAATGCAAAAATGCATAGCTAATAGTTTATAAGAATAATGAATTTTATAAAAAGTATCAGATGTTAAATAAAGGGAGTGTCGCAAAATGATTAATTTTTAATCAGGAGCGGTGCTCCTTCTCGGTTAAAACAAATAAATCTC
>NZ_JAKGTG010000045.1:17293-33550 GCF_022324845.1 Clostridium sp. YIM B02506 | reverse complement strand
ACCATTCAACCATTCAACCATTCAACCATTCAACCATTCAACCATTCAACCATTCAACCATTCAACCATTCAATAGGTAGTCTACTTTTTCTTCTCACTCACTATTCACATTTTCACTAAAAAAGTCAGCCTCATTAGAGACTGACCTTAAATTAATATCTTATTCCACTCCAGTATATATTCTCTTTCATTACAGCTTTTTCATTAAGCTCTACATCTTTTAGAGCCCATTTCTTATACTCTTCAAAGCCTGTTCTATCGATAATATATCCTATATGCTCTTTTCCACCTGGAGCATCTTTATCTATATATTCTGTAACATAAGCATAGGTATTTAGAATTATTTTTCTTATACTTTCTTCATCAGCCCATATTATAAAGTCTTCAGCTAGTCTTGGATTCTTTTTACCTGTTCTTCCCATGATAGCAAGTCTATAATATTTCCTTTCGCTTCTTGTCCATGCACCTGTTGGGCATTTACCAACACATTCTCCGCAACCAATACATTTTTCATGGTCTCTTACAACCTTGAAGTTTTCGAATTTTAAAGCTCCAGTAGCTCTCTTCTTACAATTGGTTACACAAGCTTGGCAGCCTATACATCTATAGGAATCATATTGCGGTTCTGTCATTCCTATTATTCCGAAGTCATGCATTCTAACCTTCATACAGTCATTAGGACATCCTGTTAAAGCCACTTTAAAGTGAAGATCATTTGGGAATATATCCTTTTCTATTCTTTTGGCAAATCCTGAAGTATCATAATTAGCAAAAGGGCAAACTCTATTCCCTATACATGCGGATACGTTTCTTGTTCCAGCTGCTGTATATCCCTTTCCTGGTACTTCTTGATTTATTTCTAAACCTTCAATTATTGGTTGAAGAAGTTCATTTACTTCTGGAATATCTTCCATATCTATATCTGGTATTTCGAAACCTTGTCTTGTAGTTAAATGCACAGTTCCGTTACCATATTTATCTGCAATCTCTTGGATTAAGCCTAAGTATTCAGCCTTTAAATGTCCACCTGGAACTCTTACTCTTGAGGCAGTTAATCCTCTTTTTTTAGTAACTCTAAATGCATTCTTTTTTAAAGCTTTTGTATTTATATCTATCATAACTTCCCCTCCTTAATCTATTAAAGATTTACCTTTTGAATAATTAAATACTGGTCCATCAAGGCATATGTAAGTGTCGTCAATTTTACAGTGTCCACACTTACCTACTCCACAGCACATTTTTCTTTCTTGAGAAATCCAAATGTTTTCTTCTTTAATTCCAAGTTTTAAAAATTCTGCTACGGTAAACTTCATCATCATAGGAGGTCCTACTACTATAACTTGTACAGAGTCTATATCTTTTATTTCAAGTTCAGGTACGTATTTTGTAACTAATCCTACCTTACCTTCATAACCTTCTTCTGCTCCATCTACAGTAATGATTAAGTTTATATTCTTTTCCCATTCTTTTATATCATCTTTAAATAGTATATCTTTAGGAGACTTAAAACCTGATACTAAGGTAAAGTTCTTAGCTTCACTAGTATTTTTAGAGAAGTAATCCACTATTCCTTTAACAGGGGATAGTCCAGTTCCTCCAGCTACTACTACTATTTCTTTTTGCGCATAGTTTTCTACCTCAAATCCATTACCATAAGGTCCTCTCATAAATAGATTTTGACCTACATGGTATTTGAAGATTTCGTCTGTAACTACTCCAACCCTTCTTATGGTTAACTCTACATAACCGTCCCCAATTCCTGATACAGATATAGGCGCTTCTCCGTATTTTGGAAGTGATAATTCAAAAAATTGTCCTGGTTTAACATCACCAGTAAAAGATAATCTAAAAGTATATTCTATATCAGTATGTTGTTTTATATCTAATATCTCTGTTTTAAAAGGCATATACACATTGTTTTCCATTTAGCGCACCTCTTCCATAGCTTTTTCTAGTTTGTTTACACAGTTTGAGAAAGAAATGTATTCTGGGCAAATATCATCACATCTTCCACAGCCTACGCACATATGGTATCCCCATCTCTTTTTATAGTCATAGACCTTGTGTAAAACCTTAAATCTCATTCTTTGACCTTTATCTAGTCTAAAGCTATGGCCTCCAGCCATATTAGTAAATCCATCTACATGACAAGAAGCCCAAACTCTTCTTCTTTCCCCTGCCTTTGGATTATCCTTATAAAATATATCTTGTGTCGTGTTACATGTACATGTTGGGCAAACAAAATTACATCTTCCACAAGCTATACATCTAGCTGAATACTCTTTCCATACTGATGAATTCATTACTTTAAGGTCTAAATCATCTGGAATATTCACTTTAGTATCATTTTCTTCTACAAAGTCTGGAGTTACTTCTACTTCTTCTATCTCTATATTTTCTAAGTACTGTTCTAACTCCCCATCATTTGTATCAAATATAACCATATCTCCATCAAATTTTATGTAAGCATCTTGGTCATCAGACTTATTTGTGTTCATACTTACACAAAAGCAGTTGTCAAAACTTTTTTCACATCCTATTAATACGAATTTAGCTTTATCTCTTAATCTCTTATAGTAAGGATCTACTGCTCCATTTCTTAAATATATGTCATCAATTCTTTTTACTGAGTGCATATCACAGCTTCTTAAGAAAATTATTGCTCCTTTTTCCTCTTCTTTTGGTTCTATCCACTGATCTTCAGTGAAGTAGAACATAGTTTGAGTTATAGGTAATAAGGTTTCTTTATAAGAAAAAGCTGATTTTTTTTCGAACTCAACATCTCTTATATCTTTTATTTGGGCATATCTTACTATATCAGTATCTGAAAAAGTCCCTTTCCCTTTAAGTACTGTTGGTGCAAACACATCATACTTTACTGAAATTTTCTCTAAAAACATATTAAATCCATCAATGTTCATTTTAAATCCCATAAGTTACTCCTCCTAAGGCTTTTATTCTTTTGATATTAGATAATAAGGTATAGCTAGTACCAGTGCACCACCTATCATATTTCCTAAAGTAACAAAAGAAAGATTATATATAAATCCACTTAAACTAACTGCTGTTGTATGTGGAATAAATAGACCTATTGATAAAAGCGTCATATTTGCTACACTATGCTCAAATCCTGTAGTTATAAATGCAAATAAACACCAGAATATCATTATTAATTTTCCTGTCTCTTCTTTCATCTTAAAAGAACACCAAATAGCTAAACAAACTAAGATATTACATAGGATTCCTCTAAAAATTAGTTCATGAATAGGCAAAGCCATCTTTGTTGCTGAAGCACTAAGTATAAATTGTCCTACAGGTCCTCTAGCTAGTCCTGCTGCATAAAAGGCATAAGCACCAATAATTGATCCTAAAAGATTTCCTATAAAACTGAAAATCCAGATTTTAACAGTATCTAATAATGTTACAGTCTTCTTTAAACTTCCAATCATCATAATAAAATTGTTTCCAGTAAATAGTTCTGAACCTGCCATTATTACTAAACTAAGTGCTACTCCAAAACTTAATCCCATAACTATTTTAGTAAATGGTGATTCCGCTGAAGCTAATATTCCTCCAATTGAGAAAATCAGCATGATACCTAGTCCAACATATAGACCTGCTAGCATTGATGATAATAAATACTTTACTTTTCCACTTTTCAATAAATTACTTTTTGCTTTAGCCGCTTGGGCAACTTTGTTAATTTCTTCACTAAACATTTTTCATCTCCCCTTCTTAACTTTAATTTTAAAAGAGAGCACAAAAAAGGACTGTGATTTTTATCACAATCCCTTAAAAAAATATGAAAGTTTATCTTTATCTATTATAACTATTTTTTTGTTTATAAATTTTATAAGTTTTAAATCTTCTAATTGCCCTAATGCTCTAGATATTGTTTCTCTCTGACTTCCAAATAAATCTGCTAAATATGTTATTGTTATATTTAGATCTATTAAAATTCCATCCTCAGTAGTTACTCCATAGTCTTTAGCTAACTTCCACAACTTAGCTGCAACCTTTTTTTCTATCTTTAATGGAGTTGTATTTTTAAGTTGTCTATATAGTCTTCTTACCTTTATAGATAGTGAATTAACCACTGATATTGTAAGTTCAAAATCTTCTTTCATTAACTCTAAAAAATCTAGTCTATTAATTGTTAAAAGTTCTCCCTCTTCAAAAACTTCACAATTAATTGAAGAAGGTAAATCATCTAGGATAACTTCATTTATTATCTTATCTCTACCTAAAATAAATATTACCTTTTTATTTGAGTTCTCTGATAATTTATATAAAGATATTTTTCCTTTTAAAACTATGTATACTGTATTTACTTCCTCTTTATCTCTAAAAATATGTTGCCCTTTTTTAGCAGCTACTTTTATTCCTATAGTGCTAAGCTTTAAAAGAGTTTCTGTCTTAAGATTTTTAAATAGTTCTAATTCTCTAAGTTCTTCCACACTTATCTTATTCACTATAATCATTCCCATCAAATTTAATAAGATTTATTATATCATATTAAATCTTATGGTTGTTACTTTTCTTTTGATACAATGTAATAAGGCACTGCTAAGATTATAGCTCCACCTATAAAATTTCCCAAAGTCACAAATCCTAGATTATATATAGCTCCACCTAAACTTACTATGTCTCCGTGAGGAATAAATAAAGCTATTGAAAATAAGGTCATATTTGCTATACTATGTTCAAATCCTGCTGTTATAAAGGTGAACAAACACCAAAATATCATAATTAATTTTGCAGTTTCTTCTTTTAATTTATATGTAAACCAAGTAGCTAAGCAAACTAATATATTACATAAGACTCCCCTAACGAATAATTCATGCACTGGTAGAGACATCTTAACTTCTGATGTATGTACAATAAACTCTCCTATAGATCCTTTAGCTAGTCCAGCTGAGTAAAAAGCAAAAGCTCCAATTATAGATCCCATAAGATTTCCTAAATAACTAAATAATAATATCTTTAATCCGTCTTTGATGCTTGTACTCTTTTTTAAGTACCCTATCATCATAACAAAGCTGTTTCCTGTAAATAATTCTGACCCAGCCATAATTACTAAACTTAATGCTACGCCAAAACTTACTCCCATAACTATTTTAGTTGCTGGTGAGTTTGCAGCACTTAAATATCCTCCAATAGTATATATAAGCATAATTCCTAATCCAACATATAAGCCTGCAAGCATAGCTAATAGCAGATATCCAAACTTCCCTTTTTTTAAAAACTCAGCTTTTTTTATTGACGTCTCTGCTACCTTGTTGACTTCTTCCCCGTACATATCACTTTACCTCCTAAGTATTAATTCTTAATAATGGGAATTTTTGATAATCATTTTCATTTAAGCATATATATTGTATCATATGTTAGTGAAACATTTAACCTCAATTTAATTTAAATATCATTACTTTTTACACCTTTATGATATATTTTACTTAATATATATCTTGGAGGCTGTTTAATGTTAAATGAATTAACTTCAATATTAAATACTAATAGTATTTTTACACTTTACCAACCAATAGTTTCTCTTTTAGATGGAGATGTTGTTGGATATGAAATTCTCAGTAGAGGTCCTGTAAACTCCCCTCTCCATGCTCCAAGTAGCCTTTTTGAAGTAGCTAAAGAATATAATAAAACCGCTGAATTAGAACTTCTTTGTAAAAAGAATACTAGTGATAACTTAAAAGATATAGACTCATCTACTCTCTTATTTATAAATGTTGATCCTCTTGTTTTTGAAGCTACAGCATTCAAACAATATATATTAAATGATTTTTTGAGATCTAAAAAAATACAGCCATCCAACATAGTTTTTGAAATAAACGAAAATACAAATATAACAAACTATGATGAATTTAATACTTCATTAAATGATTATATTGATCACGGATATAAGATTGCTCTTGATGACCTGGGAACAGGTAACTCTGGCTTAAAGACCTTAACAGAAATAAAACCAAACTATATAAAGATTGATATGTACTTTATACGGAATATTGATACTGATTCTTTTAAGCAGAAACTTGTTGAAAGTTTTGTTAAGTTCGCTAACTCAACCAATATAAAGGTCATTGCTGAAGGAATTGAAACTAAAGAGGAATTAGAAACCTTAATCTCTTTAGGTGTTTTTGCTGGGCAAGGTTATTATTTAGGTAAACCCTCTAATAAACTAGCCATTCTTCCTAAAACCTTGAAAGATTTTATTATTAATTGTAACAACAATAAAAATATCGATATAACAAAAATCTATTCACATTGTATAGGGGAAATAGCTAGAATAGACAAAGCTTTTCCTATGAATTGTTCCTGTAAATCAATTAAAGATTATTGTGATAACAATTTATTATCAGGTGTTGTAATAGTTGAAGATAATATACCCAAAGGATTAGTTATGAAATATTCTCTAGACTCAGTATTAGCTACTCAATTTGGAGTTGCAGTATTTTCAAAAAGACCTGTTCGCTTAATTATGGATACAAATCCCTTAATCATAGATTATTTCACCTCTGTATATGATGTTTCTAGAATCTCTATGACTCGTAAAAGTGATAATATCTATGATTACATAATTATCACTAAAAATGATAAATATTATGGAGTAGTTACAATTCAATCCTTGCTTGATTTTACTACTCAGCTAGAATATAACTATGCTAGGCATTTAAGTCCACTAACAGAGCTACCTGGTAATGCCTTAATTGAAAAAATATTATCTGATTCACTGAAGTCGAATTTATTTTGTTGTGTTCTTTATCTAGATTTAGATAATTTCAAAGTATATAATGATTGTTATGGATTTGAAAATGGAGATAAAATAATAAAATACACAGCTAAATTGATTGAAAGAGAAAGTCATAAATTATTTTCTGATAAAGCCTTTGTTGGACATATTGGCGGTGATGATTTTATCTGTATGTTTGAAAGCTCCTTAGAAGAGTGTAACCTTTTATGTGAAAATATAATATCAGAATTTGATTTAGGGGTAGTGAATTTTTTTAACGAAAAAGACTCCAAAAATAAATATATAGAATGCTACAATAGAGCTGGTAATAAAGATATCTTTCCTCTTACATCAATATCTATAGGTGGCTTCTTTGGAAATATAAATAATTTCAATAACACAGAAGAACTAGCTATGTTTATGTCATCTATGAAAAAGGAGGCAAAAAAAATAGAAGGAAGTTCTTATATAATAAATCAAATGTAAAAGCTATTAATACTATTTACAGCATTAATAGCTTTAATTTTATTTCTTCTCTGCTTTTATTATAAATGGAACAGTTATAACTGCTATATTGGGTCTCTTTAGAAGAGTTTGCTTTAAAAATACCGCAGTTTGGTTATGCAATATTTCTCCCCACCAATTTTGTGAAGTAAATTGAGGAATTACTACTGTTACTATATCCTTATCTGTTGTACAGAATTCATCAGATTCTATAAAACCAACTAATGGTTCAACAACTTCTCTATACTCATGTTTTTTAATAACCAAAGGAATATCTTTATAATATTTTTCCCATTTAGTTTTTAATTTTTCTGTCTCTAAATCATCTACAGATATATGAAATCCTGTTATATCGCTAGATAAACATTTAGCAAAATTTACAGTCTTTACAACACTTTCATTCAAAGCACCTACTGGAACTATAAATCTTTTTGCAACTTTTTCATTAAATTCAGGGAAATAATTATTATCTAAACTTAACTGCTTTGCAACCTTTCTATAATGCCTCTTTATTCTCTTCATTAAAAGTATAAATGTCGGTACTAATATAAATATAAGCCAAGCTCCATGGACGAATTTATTAACTGAAATTACGACAGCAGTTATAAAAGTTATTGCAGCACCAAACCCATTAATGAAAGCTTTATGCCTCCATCCATTTGATTTTGTTCTAAACCACCTCATAACCATCCCACTTTGTGATAAGGTAAAGGATACAAATACACCTACCGCATATAATGGTAATAATAAATGGTTCTCTCCTTTAAATATTATAACTAATATTGCTGCAGATACTGCAAGAAGTATTATCCCATTAGAATAACTTAATCTATCTCCTCTTTTAGCAAATTGTCTAGGTGCATACCCATCTTTTGCAATAAAAGAAAGTAATAGCGGAAAATCTGAAAAAGCAGTATTAGCGGCCATAATAAGAATTAAAGTTGTTGCAAATTGCATAACAAAAAATAAAAATGTATTTTGTCCAAAAACTTGAGCTGCTATCTGAGATATTACAGTTCTATCAAAGTTTGGAACCGCATGATATATACTTGATAAATAAGACATTCCACCAAATATAAGTACAACTATTATAAATAATAGATATAATACTTTCTTAGCATTTTTAGTTGCAGGCTCTTTAAAGTTTGGAACTCCATCACTAACAGCCTCTATACCTGTTAAAGCTGTACACCCTGCTGAAAAGGCTTTTAAAAATAATATTAAAGTTAAATCTCCCATTTGGGATGCTACAACATCTACATTTTTAGGTTCTATATGTAATATAAAGTATTTGAAAAGCCCTACAGCTATCATAAGAAATGTCATTCCTATAAATAAGTATGCTGGTAGACTAAATATCTTAGCTGATTCTCTTATTCCTCTTAAATTACCTACAGTCATTAATATTATTATAATTATAGTAAGTTCAATTTTAATAGGAAGTAGACTTGGAATTGCAGATGTAATCGCTGCAACACCAGCGGTAGCACTTACTGCAACTGTCAATATATAATCTATTGTTAAGGACGCTCCTGCTATTAAGCTTGGAATCTCTCCTAGATTTTCTTTTGAAACAATGTAAGATCCTCCACCTTTAGGATAACTATCTATAGTCTGTCTATATGAAAAAACTAATATGCTAAGCAAAGCTATTATTGCAAAAGCTACATAAGTTAAATATTGAAATGATGCAAGCCCTAATATAGGAACCATTACCCACAATATTTCTTCACAGGCATAAGATACAGATGATATTGCGTCAGATGATAATATCGGTAACCCTTTAAAAACTGTGAACTTTTCATGATGGAGCTGCGATGATTTAAGTGGTTCACCGATAAGATATCTTTTTAGTTTGAACATATTAATATAACCCCCGTTAGTAGTTAATATTTAAATTTATGAGATCATCAAATTTTAGCACCTATTGTTTATTCCTTCAAAATCATCTGATCAATCTAAACCCACGAAAATCAATACATCATTGAGCATTTTAACTATAAATACCTTAGCCTCACCCTACTAACCTAAAAAGCCCTTAAAATCACCATCTATATATCAAATATTTTTATAAATAAAAAAATCTGTGAAACAAGGTATATAAACACCTTATTTCACAGATTAAATTACAAAATATTATCTCTTTCCTTTTTCATATGGAACACCGCTTGCTTCTGGTGGTCTTGTTTTACCAACAAATCCCGCTAAAGCTATCATTGTTAATACATATGGGAAAGCAGAGTATAGTTCAGTAGGAAGATTTAATCCTAATAATTGTGATTTTAGTTGTAATGCATTTGCAAAACTGAATAGTAAACATGCCCATAGAGTTCCAACAGGTTTCCAGTTACCAAAGATTAAAGCTGCTAATGCTATAAATCCTCTTCCTGCAACCATTCCATCTCTATATAAAGGAGTACTTCCTAAGGATAAAGCTGCTCCTCCTAAACCTGCTAACATACCAGATATCATTACACATATATATCTAACTTTAAATACATTTATACCTAAAGTATCAGCTGCTTGTGGATGTTCCCCAACAGATCTTATTCTTAATCCCCATGGAGTTTTATACATTATAAAATGAGTTGCTATAACTGCAATTATAGCTAAATAAACAAACCAGTTTAACTCAGATATAAACTTTCCTATTATAGGTATGTCTCTAACTGTGGAAGAGACTTGGTATATTAGTCCATTAACAGACTCTGTTTGACCGCCTTTGCCAAACAACTTAAATATTAAAAATGCTGCTAATGCCTGAGAAAATAAATTTATAGCTGTACCTGAAATAACCTGATCTGCTTTTAAAGTTATACTTAAAAACGCATGAATTAAAGCAACAATACCACCTGCTATAACAGCAATTACAACACCTATAAGCGCGCTTCCAGTAATATGTGAACCATATACACCAAAAAAAGCTCCTATTATCATCATACCTTCAAGTCCTATGTTAACAACTCCAGATTTTTCTGAAAAAACTCCTCCGAGTCCAGCAAATATAAGTGGAGTTCCTAACGCTAAAGTGGAGGCTAAAAGTTCTAAAACAACATTAACACTAGCCATTTGTCATTGCCTCCTTCTTCTTTTTCTTTTCTGAATAATATTTAACTATATAATCTGTAGCAACAAATATTATTACTATTGCTTGTATTAAATAAACAATTTCTTTTGGAATACCATTTAATTGAAGTGTTTTTGAACTAGCATCAAGAGCTCCAAATAAAACTGCTGCAAATATACATCCTATAGGATTACTCTTTGCAAGTAGTGCTACTGCCATTCCTGTGAATCCATATCCAGGAAGCACACTAAAGTCATCCATATAATACTTTCCACCAGCCAAATGAGTAGCTCCTCCAAGTCCAGCTATAGCTCCTGAAATAACCATAGCTAACACCATGTTCTTAGATATACTTATTCCGCCATATTCAGCGCCTGATGGATTTAAACCAACAGCTCTTAATTCATATCCAGTAGTTGTTTTCCATAAAAACCAAGTTATAAATATAGCCACTACAATACCAATTATTATACCGAAATTAGCTTGATATTTGTCAACAAATCTAGCTATTTTTGCACTATCTTGAATTAGTGGTGATGAGTTTTTTCCTGGAACACCAAAAGGAGTTCTAAGTATAACAAAGTTAACAAGATAAAGGCCTATATAGTTCATCATAATTGAATTAATTACTTCATTAGTTCCAATTTTAGCTTTTAAGAATCCAGGCACAGACCCCCATACGGCTCCACCTAAAATACCAGCTAATATTACTAAAGGTACATGTATGATTGCAGGCAATCCTGGAATTACTCCTACTAAAGCTGCTGCTAGCATACCTACTAAGAATTGTCCTTCTACCCCTATATTAAATAGTCCTGTTTTAAATGCAACTGCATTTGCTACCCCTGTAAAAACTAAAGGAGTAAGATAAAATATTGTGTTTAATGTATTCATCTGACTTCCGAAACTACCTTTCCATACAGTTCCGAATAAATCAGTAAATGCTTGGAAATAGTTTAATATAGAATATCCCTTTGCCCACATTACAAACAGAGTAGCAACAAACATAGATACTACTATAGCAAAAAGAGGGAAAAGTATAGGTCTTATAAATTGAAATATTTTATTTTGATTATCTGATTTATTACTCAAGAGTTTCCACCTCTTTCTTATTATCCTTTAAACTACCACCTGCCATAAGTACTCCTAGCTTCTGCTCTGTGGCATCTTCTCTATCTAACACATCTACTATATGGCCATCGTACATTACAGCTATTCTATCTGAAAGTGATAATATTTCATCTAATTCTAAAGAAACTAAAAGAATAGCTTTTCCGTTATCTCTTTCTTGAATTATTCTCTTGTGTATGTATTCTATTGCACCAACATCTAGACCTCTTGTAGGTTGACATACAATTAATAAATCTGGTTCTTTAGATATTTCTCTAGCAACTATTAATTTTTGTTGATTCCCACCAGATAATGATGCAGCTGTAACTTCTTCATTAGGTGTTCTAACATCAAATTCCTCAATTAATTTTCTAGAATGTTTTTTAACTTCTGGATAATCCATAACAATACCTTTAGAAAAAGGTGCTTTTGTATGAAGTCCTAATATTGAATTTTCGAATAATGAATATTTTAGTATTAGTCCTCTTTTATGTCTATCTTCTGGAACATGACCTACGCCTGCTTCCATAATTACTTTAGCATTTTTATTAAATACTTCTTTTCCATTAACTAAAACACTGCCTGATGTTGCTTTTCTTAACCCTGTAACAGCTTCTATAAATTCAGACTGTCCATTTCCATCAACTCCAGCTACACCAACAACTTCTCCTGCACGCACGCTTAAATTTAAACTTTTAACTGCAGGTACTCCTCTATGATCGTTAACTTTTAAATCTTTTACGTTAAAAATCTCTTTTCCTGTTTCTGCTTTTTTCTTTTCAACTACCAAATTTACTTTTCTTCCAACCATTAATTCTGCAAGTTCATCTATATTAGTTTCTTTTGTATTAACAGTACCAGTAACTTTTCCTCTTCTTATTATAGTTACCCTATCACTCATGCTCATAACTTCTTTAAGTTTATGAGTTATAAGTATTACCGATTTCCCTTGCTTCTTTAAATTATCTATAATAACACCTAACTCCTCTATTTCCTGTGGAGTTAGCACTGCTGTAGGCTCATCTAATATTAGTATTTCAGCTCCTCTATAAAGAGCTTTTATTATTTCAACTTTTTGCTGTTGACCAACAGTTATATCTTCTATAACATCATTAGGATTTATCTTAAATCCATATTTTTTAGAAACTTCCTTAACGTCTTCTATGGCTTTATTCATATCTATTTTTAAGCCTTTTTTAGGTTCAGTTCCTAAAACTATATTTTCTGCAACTGTAAAATTATTAACAAGCATGAAATGCTGATGTACCATACCTATACCTAAGCTTATTGCATCATTAGGGTTGTTTATTTTTACAGCATTCCCATTGACATAAATATCACCTTTTTCTTGTTGATAAAGGCCATATAAAATGTTCATTAAAGTGGTTTTTCCTGCACCATTCTCTCCCAATAACACATGAGTTTCGCTCTTATTTAAATCAAAATTAACACTATCATTTGCAACGGTACCTGGGAATATCTTAGTAATGTTTTTCATCTCTACCACTTTTGCCAATTTAAATCTCTCCCATTCATAAAAACTTTTTGAGGCTCATAAGAGCTAGACAACCGCTTATCTAGCTCTTACAAAATAAACCAATTATTTAACTTCTACTGGTTTGAAACTCTTTAATTCCTCTAATGTAGAAGGAACAGTTATTTTTCCATCTTTTATAGCTGTTTTATATTTTTCAACTAAATCTAAAACATCTTTAGGAGTGTTTGTGCTTGAAGTTTCAGCTATATCAATAGCTCCTTCTTTAATTCCTAAGCTAACACTAGTGCCACCTTTGAAATTACCATCAACAACACTCTTAGTACCTTCATAAGTTGCTGTATCAACTCTCTTAATCATTGAAGAAAGTATTATGTTTGCATACTCTGGAAGAGTCTTAGCTTGATCCATGTCAACTCCGATTCCCCAAACTTGTTTACCTGCATTTTTAGCTTCTTGGATTGCTTGGAACATTCCTACTCCAACACCACCTGCTGCATGATATATAACATCGCAACCTTTGTTCATAAGGTTTTTAGCAGCTTCTTTACCTAACGTAGTATCTCCAAAACTTTCAGCATAAACTACAGTTCCTCTGTTCTTTAATTCAGCAGCAGCTGCTGGATTAACAGATTCAACTCCAGCTGCAAAACCAACTTCAAATCTATTTATAAGAACTTGGTCTTTTCCGCCTATAAATCCAATTTTATTTGTTTTAGTCATCTTTCCTGCGATTACTCCCATTAAGAAAGATCCTTCTTGTTCCTTAAAGTTATAAGAAACAACGTTTTTCTTATCAACAACTGTATCAATTATAGCAAATTTTGTATCTGGATACTTATCTGCAACAGCTGTCATTGCTTGCTCCATTTGATATCCAATTGCAAACACTATGTCTGATCCATCTGCTACTAGAGCATCAAGATTTGATTCATAGTCATCTTTTGATTTAGCTTCTATTGGTTTATATCCAACCTTAAATTCATCAACAGCTTTCTTTATACCTGTATCAGCTGATTGGTTGAAGGATTTATCGTTTAAACCACCTTCATCTGTTGTTAAACCTACTTTAATAGTTTTAGTGTCTCCACCTTTAGCAGCTCCATTATCTGTTTTAGCGCAGCCTGCAAATAATGTAGTCGCTACAACTAACGCTGAAATGGAAGAAATTAGTTTTTTATTCATATTCCATACCTCCAATGTGTTATCGCTTACGCCTTAAATATATTACAGTAATTGGTTGTAGTCAATGATAATTTATTGTAAATTACCATTAATTTTAATTTTTATTTAAAAAAATTGTACACTTTAATCCTAATGTTCGTATTTTTCAATAAAATACCTAGGTTTTCACATATATTTTCATATGAAAATTAATTAAATCTTAACATAAAGCAATTATTATTAATATAATAGGCTATTTACATACGTCTTTTTATTATTTTAATAATTCTTTAAAAAACTATATTTTTTTAAAAAAATTTTTAGATTTTTTTATATAAATTTCATTTATCCATTAATATTTATACCCTAAAATTTAATAATTATTTATTCCAAATTTATTAAATATTTCACAACTATTTTACTTTATTATTTCATTAAATTTTTCAGAATTTCTTACTGGATTAAAATCGTGTTCTGTCTTAGCATATTCTATAACAGACTTATCCACTTCTATAGCTTTACTTAGGTATAAAACAGTATTTTCTACATCCCCTCTTCTTCCATAAATACTAGCTATACCATAGTAAGTCCAAGCCCCTTGTTCAACTTCAAGTGCTTTATCATACCACACTAATGCTTCTTCAAAACGCTCATACAACTCATAATTTAGAGCCTTATTAAATCTAGCATATCCAAAGTCAGGTTCTATCTCTAAAGCTTTATCTATATCTTTCATACCATCATCAAAGCTTCCATTGTATGCTTTTGTTATTCCCCTTATATTGTAGGCCGAATACATACTTGGATTTTCATTTATAACTTCAGTGGCTATCTCTATAGCATTCTTATAATTTTTAGAAAAAAATTCATCCTTAGCTTTTTGAACTTTTTCTTCTAACTTCTGTTCTTGTTCCTTTTCTTTTGCAATCTTTTCCTCTTCTTCTTTTTGAATTTTTTCTTGCTTTTCCTTTTCTTCTTTTTCAATCTGTTCTTTGATTTCTTGTTGTTCTTTTATTAACTTTTTATTTTCAATACGTTGACTAACTAATACTCCTACAGCTATCAGTATTAAAACAAGTAATATTACCATTTTTACCTTTTTATTTCCGGGTAGATTTATTCTAAACATACTTCCTCCAAAATCCATCTATAATTTATTCACATAATTATTTTATCATTTACCTTATAAAAAAAGAAGAGACTCGGTTTCTGCATAACCAAGTCTTTGAGTGTAGTATACTAAATATAGGTTTGGAGGTTTTTTAACTAGCAAGATATACTGTTATCTAAATAATATATTCTTAGTTGCCAATAAAAATATATTACTTAGAATAGAATTCAACTATAAGTTGTTCGTTGATAACTATTGGAAGTTCAGTTCTGCTTGGAAGTCTTAGAAAAACTCCTTTGAAGTTTTCTTCTTCCTTAGAAATGTATGGATATGAATTTAATATATTACTACTAAATATATCTGTGAACATTTCTGTTTTTCTAGATTTTTCTCTTAATATAACTTCATCTCCAGGGCTTAATCTGTAAGATGGTATATCAACTTTGTTGCCATTCACAAGAAAATGACCATGATTAACCATTTGTCTTGCTTGTCTTATGGAGTTGGCAAACCCCATTCTATAAACCATATTATCTAATCTTGATTCAAGAATAAATAAAAGTGTTTCACCTGGAACTCCTTTACTAGAGAATGCTTCATCAACATATCTAGCAAATTGTTTTTCCATTACTCCATAATAGGCTCTTAATCTTTGTTTCTCAAGTAATTGAACTCCATAGTCTGAGAGCTTTTTGTCAGCTCTTCCTGTACCTTTTGTTGCTCGCTTCATTGCTTTAGGATGACCGATTACGTTTAAGCCTAGTCTCCTACAAGTTTTAAAACGAGGTCCCATCATTTTTGCCATAGTTACCTCCAAGAATATATTTGATATGTAGCTATTTTATCATACTAACTTACATATTGATAATGAATATCAATATCTTTTTACTTCTGTTTGTTAAATTAGCTTTCATTATCTTCATATTTCTTTAGCTTGCTTATCCACACTACTTTTATTAATAAAATACTGATATATAACCATTCTAAATTCTATCAATTTAACTATTTTTCTATTTAAATGTTTTTCTTTTTAAATGTTTAACTTTTTATTAAACATAATTATC
>NZ_JAKGTG010000045.1:0-17196 GCF_022324845.1 Clostridium sp. YIM B02506 | reverse complement strand
ATCAATTAAAATGACTCTAATGAAGCTGAGGAGCGCTTCTACAGCAATAATGTGTTTAACTTTTTATTAAACATAATTATCAATTAAAATGACTCTAATGAAGCTGAGGAGCGCTTCTACAGCAATAATGTGTTTAACTTTTTATTAAACATAGTATTTTAATGACTCTAATGAGCTTGAGGATAAGCCTCTACAGCAATAATGTGCTTAACTTCTTAATAAACATAATTACTAACAAAATGATTTTAATGAGATTTGAGGAGAAGACTTATAAACAACTTATTCAGAAGCTTTTCTCCGAAAAAAAGTTATCGAGAAGCTGATTATTTAAATCTTTTCTCGATAACCCTAATTAATATTTAATCTTCTAATGTAAAACTCTTATCATTAAGTTTAAAATTGCCTTTTAATCCATCTGTTAAGTATACCTTTGAGTCTTTAGTTACGAAAATAGCTTCAGCTCCTTGTGACTTAACAAATTCCTTACCTTTATCTATTCCCATACAGAAGGATTTTGCCAAAGCATCTCCATCTATAGATTTATCTGTAACTATTGTAACACTAGCTAAATTATTATCTACTGGATATCCTGTTGAAGTATCTAAAATATGATGATATCTTTTTCCATCTTGTTCAAAATATCTTTCATAAATACCAGATGTAACTATTGTTTTGTTAACAACTTCTATGGTTGCTAAGTATTGACCTCTTTCGGTGTTAGGATTTTGTATTCCTATCTTCCAGTCATCACCGTTCACTTTTGATCCAAGTGTTAATATGTTTCCACCTAAATCTATTATCGCATGTTCCACTCCATTTGCTCTTAAGACCTCTGCAACAGCATCTGCAGCATAACCTTTAGCTATTCCTCCAAGATCTAGTTCCATTCCTGGGTTTTTAAGCATAACTTCTTTTGTATCTTCTTTTAATAATACATTTTCGTAATTCACCAGTGGGCGTTTACCATCAATCTCTAATTTTGCAGGTACCCTTGCATGATCTGTATTGATTCCCCAAAGCTTTACTAATGGTCCTATACTTATATCAAATACGCCTTTCGTAAGCTCACCATAAGACTTACCTTTTTGTATTACATAAAAAGTATCATCTGATACCTTAACATACCCTTTTCCTGAATTTCTATTTACCTCAGATATCTCACTTGTTTCGCTACTAGCATTCATCCTGCTATCAACTTCTTTTAAAACATCAAAAGCTTTATCTAGTACCGTTTCTGGAACATCATCATATATTGTTACTTTACATGGTGTATCTAATAATATATCGCTTTTAGATATTGGTTGAAAATCTGCTTTTTTATTACCACAAGATATTAAACCTAAGCTCATAATTAAACTTAATCCAAGTATAAAAAAGGACTTTGTTTTTCTATTCTTAATCATTTTATTCCTCCGTATAATAATAACTTTAGTTATTTATCTTTTGTTATTTTAACACAACCAACTCAAATTTAGAATTGGTTATCTATAATTAATATGTTACAATATATTAAATTTAGCAGGAGGAGGATTTATTATGCATTTAACGAAAATTCATCATATTGCTATAATATGTTCAAATTATGAAGTGTCTAAAAAGTTTTATACTGAAATATTAGGACTAAAGGTTATTCGGGAAGTTTATAGGGAAGCTCGTGATTCTTATAAACTTGATTTGTCAATTGGTGATAGTCAGGTAGAACTATTTTCTTTTCCAAACTCTCCTGATAGACCAAGTTATCCTGAAGCCTTGGGTTTAAGACATTTAGCATTTGAAGTTGATAATATAGATGAGGTTGTTTCTGAACTTAAATTCCATAACATAGATGTTGAACCTATACGTATTGATGAGCTTACAGGAAAAAGGTTTACCTTCTTTAGTGATCCTGATAAACTACCTATTGAATTATATGAAAAATAAATTGTCTGAATATTCTTGACTTCTTGTTTTATAAACTATACAATAGAATAAATATAAATAATTAAAGACTGTGATGAGGAGGAGTATATATACTCTGGAAATAAAGAAAGGGAATGTTGATGAAAATTTCCCATGAAGGATATATAGAAGGTAGCCTCGGAGTTGTTAATGGAAATGTAAAGAGTAGAGTTAAACGGAGTCCCACTGTTAAAAGGGAAGTAGTATCGGTAATAGATTTATTAACCTGTACTATATTAAGTGTGTATTTTTATATACAAATCAAGGTGGTACCGCGGAGATATAATCCTTCGTCCTTATTATTTAATAATTAGGACGAGGGATTTTTTATTTTATTATAAAGGAGATTTTGATATGAAATTAAATGGGGCACAAATAACTATCAAACTTTTAGAATTACATGGTATAAAAACCATAGCAGGTATTCCAGGAGGAGCAAATCTTCCTCTATATGATGCTTTATATGACAGTAATATTACGCATATACTCGCAAGACATGAGCAAGGAGCTGCATTTATAGCTCAGGGCATGACACGATCTACAGGAGAAGTTGCTGTGTGTTTTGCTACTTCTGGACCAGGGGCTACTAATTTATTAACTGCTATAGCAGATGCAAAGCTAGACTCTATACCAATAATTGCAATAACAGGTCAGGTTCCTTATTCTGCTATAGGAACTGATTCATTTCAAGAGGTTGATACCTATGGTTTAACTATTCCTATAACCAAACACAATTTTCTTATAAGATCTATTGATGAACTATTTTCTATAATACCAGAGGCCTTCAGACTTGCTAAGGATGGAAGACCAGGGCCTATAGTTATTGATATACCTAAAAACATTCAAACTCAAGTAATAGAAATTGACTGTTTTCCTAATTTAGAAGTTAAAATAACAGATGACAAAGCTACTACCCATGGTGTTTCAGAATCAGTTGATTTAATTCAAGCTTCTAAAAAACCTATTTTATATATAGGAGGAGGTATTGTTAATTCAAATTCTTGCTCTGAAATATATGAGCTTTCAAAGAAAAATTCAATACCTGTTACCTTAACACTTATGGCCTTAGGGTGTTTTCCTTGTGATGATCCTCTTTATCTTGGAATGCTTGGAATGCACGGAGCTAGATACACCAATATGTTGTTAAATCAAGCTGACTTAATAATAGCCTTAGGTGTAAGATTTGATGATAGAGCTGTTGGTAATGTAACTAAATTCTGTCCTAACGCTAAAATAATTCACATCGATATTGATGAATCAGAAATAAATAAATTGAAACAAGCTGATTTATCTTTAGTAGGAGATATAAATTCTTTCATAAAGGCTTTAACCGCTGTTATACCTAATAATTCAAGAGAAGAGTGGCTAAATATTATTGAGGATTTTAAGCCTAAGTTTCCACTAGCATTACCAAAAAAAGAAGATATATTTCATCCCATGAATATAATAAAATATGTTTCATCAATAGTAACTAAAGAGGCTATAATATCCACCGATGTAGGTCAACATCAGATGTGGGTAGCTCAAACTTATCCTTTTAACAAACCAAATACCTTACTTACTTCTGGTGGGTTAGGTACCATGGGGTTTGGGTTACCAGCTGCTATAGGTGCTGCTTTAGCTAATGATGACAAAGAAGTTATCTGCTTCTCTGGAGATGGCTCAATACTTATGAATATCCAAGAGTTAGCCACCTTAAAAGACTTAAACCTAAACATTAAAATAATAATCCTTAATAATGGAAGATTAGGTTTAGTAAAACAACAACAACAACTTTTTTATAAAGAACATTATATAGCCTCTAAATTTATATCCAATCCTGATTTTACTTTAATATCTAAGGGGTTTGGAATAGATTCCTGTGATTTAAGTAAAGAGGATAATCCTATGGATAAGCTTAAAGAAGTATTGTTAAAAACAGGTCCATATTTAATAAACATCCCAATTGACCCTACATCAAATGTATATCCTATGGTTCCACCAGGAGAATCAATTGACAAAATGGTTGGAGGTGAAAGTTATGCACAATAATGATATTGAATTCATACACGATAATAATATTAATTTCTTACACAATAATAATAGTCACATTGTTATAGAATTGTTAGTTAATAATCATCCTGGAGTGATGTCTCATATAACTGGTTTATTCTCAAGACGGGCATTTAACCTAGAGGGAATATTGTGTGGTTCTATTGGTGATGGTTCTAAGAGCAAAATGTATCTATTAGTGAAAAATGATACATTTTTAGAACAGATAATTAAGCAGGTAAGAAAACTTCATGATGTATTAGATATTGAGGTTTATGAGGACTATGATGAGAGTATTTTTAGAAATCCTGAAAGATTTTTAAATATTGAATAAATATTAAAATATAAAAAGGTGAACAATTATTTAGAAATATCTAAATTGTTCACCTTTTTATGCTTAGTATACAAGCATAATTATACCCATTTTTAACCTACACTTTCCTCAAAGTATATGTTAGAAAACTCAACATTCATCGTCTCTACCAATCTATTCTCCATTAAATTTCCAACGTCTACATTTTGTTCTTCAGTTTGTATATCAGGAAGTGAAACAATAAATCTACTGCCTTCCCCTTCTTTACTTATTACATTTATATCTCCACCTAATGCATTGACTAATAACTTAACAAGACATAATCCTATTCCTGTCCCTTCAGAATTTCTAGTTAACTTATTATCTGCTTGACCAAACCTATCAAAAATTATCTTTTGTTTGTCTTTTGCTATACCTACGCCTTCATCTCTAACTTCTAAAACAACCTTGTCCTCTTTTTGATATATCTTTAAATATATATTTTTACCGGCTTCAGTAAACTTGATAGCATTAGATAATAAATTAAGAAGTATTCTTTCATATTTTTCGTCATCAAGTGCTATTATTTTTTCATTAAAATCTGATAAAAAGGATAGTTTTATACCCTTTTTCTCCGCAAATAAATTTACAGACTCAGAAATAACTTTAGTAACTGAAACGATATCTAGATTTGTTCTATTGAGTTTAAGATAACCTGAATCAGCTTTAGTTATATCTAGAAGGTTATTAACTAATCTTAATTGTTGCAAAGCTGACTTATTTATCTTATTTATATATTTAATAGAAGTAGGTGATAAATCACTTTTACATATAGCTTTTATTAACTGAATTGCTGAGGTTATTACTGTAAGTGGCGTTCTAAACTCATGGGATATAAAAGAAAAGAAATCCTTCTGCATAATTAATATCTTCTCTAACTCCTTTTTCTGAGCTATCTCTGGAGTAACGTCTACTAATACCAATATTATCTCTTCTATTTCGCCCTCTTCATTAAGTATAGGATTATATATAATATTCTCATAGTAAGTTTTATTCCCCTTAACTATTTCACTATTTTTAATAAACACTGCTTTTCCTGTGTCTTTTATATCATCTACTACTAACAAATGTTCTTTTAGTATCTCCTCTGGAGTTATTCCAGTCTTAATTAAATGCTCTGATGCCGTTTTATTATATCCTATTACCTTATAGTTTGGGTAAGATAGTCTCCATATAGGCAATTGAAGATTATCAATTAAATTGAAAAAATTATCTCTTTGTTGTTTTAATTTCTCTTCGTAATATATACTATCTGAATACCCTTCTGATTCACTTATTAATTTAAAATTATTATAAAACTCTTTTGCTTTTTTATTTAAAAAAGTAATATTATTATTGCTATCTAAAAAAACTAACCCTTGTGAAACATCTTTAATAATATCTGTTAATCTATTTAATTTATCTTTATCGGCTTTATCTTCATTACTATTTATTTCCTTAAAAAAATAAATAACTTCTTCCTTAGATAACTCAATTTTACTAATTTCAATTTGTTTTAACTCGCTATTTTTAGTTGTTAATTTAGCCTCATTGCAACCATACTCTTCATAAATCTCTAATACTTCAGCTACTCTCTCTATACTGTTCCCAATTAATTCATCCATATTGTAGCCAGTTAATTTTTCGAAAAAACCATTACCTCCGATTATATTATTATGGTAAGTAATTAAATATGGAGAATCTGTGTTGCTAGCCTTTAAAATACCCTTCAAAATAAACATCTCCTATCTCATAAATTGTTCTACATTATATATTTTTCTACTTAACTTTCTCAAGATAAAAATGCTTTATCCTTAATTAAAACAAATTTGATTTTACCCAAAATCAATAACAGCTATTTAGTAAAAATTTGTATTAAATGAATCAACTATTCTAATATTACCATAATTATCATATTAATTTAATTATATCCTTAAATTAATTTAAGAAATATAAAAACTGCTTTAAAATAGCTCTTATATCTATTTTAAAGCAGTTTATTGTCATACTTTTAACCTTTAATGTCATATCCAGTATTTTCTATACATATTTTTATTTGTTGTCTAGTTGCAGGTTCATTAAACTCTACTTCTACTGTACCTCTATTAATGTCTACTTCAACTTCCTGAACTCCAGTTATTTTATCCAATGAATTACGAAGTTTAGTTCTGCTTTCAGAGTTTACAAGTCCCGAAACATCATAGTGAACTTTTTTCATAACTAGTCTCCTTTCTATAATACTAATATCTATTAGTATTATAGAAAAAACTTCTTTTATCCTAGTATATTATTGTTAACTTTTTCTTTTTCTAGTTTATATAATTTTAAAAATGCTAAACTTGATATAAATAATACTACTCCACTTAATGTCCATCCAATTGATATTGAATATTGTCTCGAAATATATCCTATACCTATAGAACCTACCATTCCTCCAAACTTCATAAATAATGATTCTAAAGATAGTAGCGTTGCTCTATTATCACTTTTAACTTCATTATTAAAAAGCGTATAATAAGGGGACTCTGACATTCCATTCACTGAATAAAGAACTAAATAACCTATGGCAAATCCTATAATATTATTTTGAAATGCCAAAATTATAAATAATATTCCTAAAACACTTCTTAGTATTATAAGAAGCTTTGCTAGATTATTATCTACAAGCTTACATATATAACTGGATATATAGCTTCCTAAAGCTCCTGCTAGAAAATATCCACTACTTAAAACCCCTAATATTAAATCACCACTCTCTAAACCTACAATAGTTTTTACCTTCGGTTGCCAAAAAGCTTCTAATCCTGAAAAACCTATTCCCCAGGCAATAGCCGTAAGCAATAATAAAAATATATATTTATTTTTTATTCCTTCTTTCACTGAGCTTTTTAATATATTGGGAAGTGTCTTAAAACTTTTTAGTATATTTCCTTTTTTAACTTCATGACCATTTTCTTTTATAAGAATTATTGTAAGCACTATATGAATTAATAATAATACGATTTGAAAAATAAAATTAGCTGAATATATACTTAATCCTAATTTATTACTAATTATATTTCCTAAAGTCATAGGTAAAATTCCCCCAATGACCGAGCTTAATGCTAAAGATATTAATGTTGATATTTGAATCTTAGCTAATGCCTTTTGAAGATTTTCCTCAGGATATTTTTCTTTAAATTCATCTACAAACCAAGCGTCTATTGTCCCCGAACACAATGCCTGAACCACTCCATTAATTGCAGCTACTAAAACCAATAACTTAAATGAGCTCACAAACATAAATAGAAAACTACATATTAGTGAAGCTGTCATTGCTATCATATACACACGCTTCCTACCTATAGCGTCTGACATTGCTCCTGAAGGGAGTTCCATTATGATTACCATAGCAGATTGAATAGAAATCAATAGTCCTACTTCTAAAAAATCCAGACCTTTATCTAAAAGAATCATTGTAATTACTGGTATAGTTAATCCCATTATGAGCCAATGGAAAACTCTATTAACAATATAAATTTTAATAAGTTTATTGTTTTTCATCTTAATTATCCCCCCGTTGTTTTGATGTTTTTATTGTATAATGTAGCCTTAACACCATATCAATAGGGTATTTTTTAAGTTTATAAACAAAAAAAGTGTAAACCATTGGGTCTACACTATCTTTTTCCATGAAATATAAAGAAGTAAACTTTTTCGCCTTTTTGGAAGTAAGGTTCATATATTCCACCTTCATCAACTAAGTCAGATACAATTTCATTCCTCTCTTTATATCCAAGGCTATTAATACTATCTTTAATGAAACTTTTATTAAAGTTTTTTCTATAGCACCCCTTAACATCACTGTTTTTATTAAAATTTTTAAATACTATATAAGAACCTATTAGTTCAGATTTCTCTTTGATATATCTCTCTAAAGAATTAAGCAAAAAATTCTCATGTTCAAAACCATAGTTGCTACTACCAGAAATATCAAATAGTACATCTATTTGATTCTCTTTAATAGGTAAGTTTAAAAAATCTGAACATATAAAAACAATATTTTTCTTTTCCTCTGCTTTCTCTAAAGCTGATTTTAAAAATCTATGTCTATTTATATCATGATCTACAGCTATGTAAGTAGATGTAGAAGGAATATGTTCATACATTCTTCTTAAAAAAAATCCTAAACCTGATCCTAATTCTAACATTGTTTTATTTTCATATTCCTCAAGATTTATATTTTTATATAATATTTCATGACCTTTATACATATTATCTAAATAATTAGAGTTTGTGTTATTTATATAGTCAATAATTCTTGTTTGCTTAATTTCTTCAAATTCTTGTTGAATGGTATCTACTATTAATATCCCATCGTCTATTAAATATTCTTCTCCACAATCACATTTAAGCTTTCCATTGATAACTTGGTTATTTTCTATAATGCCATCAACTAGTGAAAGATCTCTCCTGCACTTTGCACAGCATAGGTTAGATAGCACTTTTATATCAATACCTATCTTTCTTTTAGCCATAGTGCTTTTGCTAGATATCTCAGATATTTTTTCTTCCAGCATACCTTTATTTTTCAAAAGCAGCTCTATTTGAGAATCAATTTCTTCATATTTATTCTCAAATATTTCTTTATAGTATTCATTTTCTTCATATTGAGTTAAACTTGCAAGCCTCTTATAGTAGAATATAGACTTAATTTCTTTTAGCTCAAAACCCATAGACTTAAATATGAGTATATCTTCTAAATCCTTTTGACAGGCTTCATCAAACTCATATTGAGTTCCATTTTTGCTAGGCAATATCAAGTCTAAGCTCATGTAATGTCTAATAGTATCTATGCTTAACTTATTTAACTCTGAAAACTTCCCTATTTTCATCC
This sequence comes from Clostridium sp. YIM B02506, assembly GCF_022324845.1. Classification (NCBI taxonomy): domain Bacteria; kingdom Bacillati; phylum Bacillota; class Clostridia; order Eubacteriales; family Clostridiaceae; genus Clostridium; species Clostridium sp. YIM B02506. Next base: position 8,020 of record NZ_JAKGTG010000045.1, on the reverse strand, counting down.
TAAATCACTTCTCTAATTTTTTATTTTTTATTATTTGCTTAACCATATATATTATAAGTCTTATAATTATATATATTATAAAAATATATATAAATCCCAAAACACCTGCAACAACATCTGCAAACTCCATATTACCTCTTTTAGTAATCTTTTGTCCTATCTCAATCCCAAATACTATAACAAGTAACACTGTAAATGTATATATAAATGATATAACTGTTATACTATATTTCGCTATCCATTTAAATAAAGAATGGGTTATTGCAAATATAATTATACCTATCACTCCTATAATTATAAAATGTAACTGTTTATCATTAAACCCCCATTTTAGTTTATCAGTTATTACTTCTAAAAAATCATGTAAATTATTTACCATTTCCATTAGTATCTTAATTATTTCTGTCACTAACTCTCACCCCTTTATTTATTACCTAAGTATTATTTAAACCAATTTAAATGCATTAACCATGTCACTTAAGTTTTCTGAAGAATATTCTAATACTCCTGTTGCTTGTTCCAATTGTTTTATTTCTTTTAGTATTTCTTGAACTAACTCTAAAGATTTTTCACTGCTACTTTCACTATTTTTAGTATCCATCTCTAGCTTGTCAGCAATTTCACTAGTACTTATTAATACTTCATTTATGCTAACACTTTGATTATTAGTTATTTCTGCTATTGATTTCATTTTTCCATTTACGTAAGTTATATCTTTTTGAATTTTATCAAAAGTGGCTATAGATTCCCTTACCCCTTCTGTAGAACTACTAACTTTATCATTTATTATATTAACATTGTCGAAGGCAGTCTTTGTCTCAGTTTGAACAGAAGTTATTAAATTAGCTATTGAGCTTGTAGCTTCACCTGTTTCTGACGCTAACTTTGATATCTCATCTGCTACTACTGCAAACCCTTTTCCTACTTCTCCTGCTCTTGCTGCCTCTATTGTAGCATTTAAAGCAAGAAGTCTCGTTTGTTTGCTTATTGAGCTTATAACATTTATAACTTCATTTATTTCCACAGAACTATTCTGAAGCAAATTGATACTATCAACTGTTTTTTTCATAGTTTCTTCTAACTCATTCATAGATTTTAATACTTCTTGTGAATTTTTATTTGCCTCTAATGAGTGGTTGTTTGTGTTAGCCGTCTTTTCTGCTACTTCACTTAACAGGCTGTCCATCTCTTGAATTGATGATGATATAACCGTAAAACGATCTTTTGACATTTGAAAAACTTCATTTTGACGTTGTGAATTATTCAATAAAGTTCCTACTGTATTTTCAATTACATTCATGCTTTTTTTAAGTTTTTTTGTTAATGATGATACTACTCCTGTTGACTCTTTAGCATCTTCTGATGCCATACCCATCCTTTTAACCATTACCATCTGATTATTTATAAACTTATTGAACCATCTTGATAATTCTCCTACTTCATCAGAAGACAATTTTTTTACTCTCTTAGTAAGATCCCCTTCACCTTCTGCTATATCTTGAAGAAGTTTTATAGTGTTATCTAATGGTCTAACTACTAACTTTCTTACTGATATTAATGAAACTAGAGTTATAAATATCCATGTTAATAAGTCACCTATAATTCCAAGTTTACTCCCCATTAATGAAATTACATGTCCTAATATTATTAGTACCCCGATGAAAAAGCCACTATTAATGGAAGTTTAAGCCCTATACTTTTAAAATTATATATCTCAGCTATATCTCCTTAACACATCATTCCCCAAACCTCTTCACAATTTGGAGGATTTATTATTGTTCCTTTCCCTCCAACCATTATATGCCTATAGTCTGGATATCCTGGCCAACAGTCTAGATTTTCTTTATTCTCAATGGTTTTTCTAACACCATCATGTAACCTTCCTGTAGCTGGATCATTAAATATTATCTCAAATTCTGTATGACTTTTTATTTTAACGGCTCCCCATTTAGCCGTTTTAACACCATCTTTTAAATTCTCGCCTAAAGTAAATGTATTATCTTCAAATCTACTTCTAGAAATAGCAGTTCCTGCCTTAATTCCTCTATTTGATTCAATCATAAATAAATAATTATCTCCTGAATCTTTATAAATATGAGTATCCTCATCTTGAATAACTGTACTCATATCATCATTAAGTACTCTTGCACAAAGCACTCTCTTGTTTCCCATAAAATTTTTATATGGAACTGAAAACATCAAGGTAACTTCATCCGCAAACTTCTTTTTAGATAAATCTAACTCCAATGTTTTAGCATCTATATATGGTCCATACATGAGAGGTTTTCCCTCTAGCCCTAATTCATAATTAGGTAAGTACCCCATATCCACTCCCTTATGATTAGTAAAGGTCGAAATATTTACCTTTCCATATTCGTCTAGAATAAATATTTCACAAAAATCCTGTACCTGAGATAGTTTATCCATAAGTGTAGCTAATATTGCTCCATCATCTTCTCTAAATGTGCTTACAAGATCTTTTGTCATTTCTAGCTGAACCCATTTGTCCTTAAACCAATTTTCTAAAGCCTTTTTTCTCCCCTTTGAAATTCCTTCAAATACATTTTCCGAATGATTTTTAAGTCTTCTGTTTAGTAAATAAGCTAATTGTAACTTCATATTTTTGCCCCCATTCCCCAAGTAAGTCGAATTAAATTTCGTTATTATATGTACATTTTCTCCCCAATATTTTTTACCGTTCGACTTTATACCTAATTATAAATCCTCTATTTTCTTACGTCAAATAAACATAAATGCATAGATAATTATTTGTTTATCTAATTATCTAATTACTTACTTACCTAATTACCTCCTTACCTAATTAGATAATTAAGTATGCACTTCTATTCTGTAGGAGATTCTTCTCAAGCTCCATCAAATTCCCTTTAACTTCTGCCCTGTAGAAACTCGCAGAGTTTCATTTAAATTCCCTATCACTTTTATACTGTAGAAACTTCTTCCCAAGTCTCATTAAATTCCTCATCACTTCTACCCCGTAGAAACACTTTATAATAAGGTGTAATGATTTAACACTTTATTTCAATGTGTGTTGATTTAACATTTTATAATAAGGAGCATATAATTTTATATAGTTATATTTATTTCGGGAGGATTTGCTTTGAATTTTTCTAATCCATATCAAGTGCGTCAAGATACTAGTGCTTATGGAACTTCTTTTCCAAGTTCTTTTCCACCCCAACATCAACCCATTCAACCTGGCATAGAGGCTTTAATGACCCCAAGACCTATATTTGATAATCCTAACTATAAAGGAAGTGGTAAGTTAAAGGATAAGGTAGCTATTATAACTGGAGGAGATAGTGGTATAGGTAGAGCCGTTTCTTTAGCATTTGCAAAGGAAGGATCTGATATAGTTATAGTCTACCTCTATGAGCATGAAGATGCTGAAGAGACAAAAAATTTAGTAGAAGCTCAGGGAAGGCGTTGCCTTTTAATTGCTGGGGATTTAAAAAAGGAAGACTTCTGTAAAAAAATAGTTGATGATACCATTAAAACCTTTGGTAAACTAGACATTCTAGTAAATAATGCTGCAATTCAATTCTATAAGCCAAATTTATTAGATATTACAGCAAAACAGCTTGAAGATACATTTAGAACAAATGTCTTCCCTCTCTTCTTCGTAACTCAAGCTGCATTACCTTATTTAAAACCAGGAAGTTCCATAATAAACACAGCCTCAGTAACTGCTTATAGAGGTAATAAGGACTTAATAGATTACTCTTCTACAAAAGGAGCCATTGTATCTTTTACTAGAGCCTTAGCTATAAACTTAGTTTCCCAAGGTATAAGAGTAAACGGGGTTGCTCCAGGTCCTGTTTGGACTCCACTTATTCCTTCAAGTTATCCAGCTGAGGAAGTTGAAAAATTCGGTAAGGATAGTCCTATGCATAGAGCTGCTCAACCGGTAGAATTAGCACCTGCCTATGTTTATCTTGCTTCTGAAGATTCTACTTACGTTACTGGAGAAATAATTCATGTAAATGGTGGCGGTTTTGTTGCAACATAAGTAAAAAAATAAATGCTGAAAATTAATTCAGCATTTATTTTTTATATTTATTTATTTTTTAAAAGTATACTACTTACATACTCTATAGATCTTTCTACTCTTTTTTCTTCTTGTTCATTGTTTAGTGAAAATCTTACTCTTATAGGAAACTCAATATCTATTCTTCCTGTTGATTTTATTAAATCTGATGTACTTAATACCTTCATATTAGTAGCTTTTAAGTAATCTTGAATTATTTCTATAGATTCACCGCTCCATCCGTAAGAGCCAAATGCAACCCCTACTTTGCCCTCTAAATCTATATTTTTTAATTCTTTAAGAACCTCTTCTATATTTCCTATCATATCTCCATATCTTGTAGATGACCCAAGAAAGATTGCATCTGCATCTTTAATAGCTTCTATAGCCTCTTCTTTAGAAACTTTACTTGTATCCATAATATCAGTAGCTATATCTAAATTTTCAAGATATTCTTTAATCTTACCAGCAAATTTTTTGGTATTTGAAGTCATTGTTGAATATAACACTAAGGCTTTTTTGCCTAGGTCTGTGTTTCTACTTAAAACATCGTACATTTGTATATACTTTTTAGCATCTTTTCTTAATATATAACCATGTGAAGGAGCTATAATATCTATATCAATATCTTTTATCTTATTTATCATTTTTTGTACATAGGTTCTATGTGGATGCATTATTAATGAATAATATACTGAAAAATCTTCATCTATATCTTCTTTTGCTAGATCATTAAAATACTCATAATTAGCTATGTGAGTACTAAATATATCACATGGATATAATATCTTATCCTCTTCACAGTAAGTTATCATTGTCTCTTCAGTATGAAGATATGGTGTTTCAAAAAATCTTAGAGTTTTTCCACCTATATCAAGCTTATCTCCATCTTTAACTATCAAGAAATTTCTTTTATGAAGCTTATACATCTCTTTTAACTCATATTCTGCTGGCTCTGTACAAACTATAGTTGCATTTTTAGCTTGAGCCGCAAGGCTACCTAATCCCCCTGAATGATCTGGCTCTGAATGATTTATTACTATATATTCTATTTCCATAGGATCAATCAAAGTCTTTAAGTTTTCCACATACTCTCTTCCAAAACTTATATCTACTGTATCTATTACTGTAGGTTTTTTAGTCTTAAGTAAGTAACTATTATAAGTTGTTCCTTTTGTTAATACTAATCTATGAAATGGAACGTCTCTATCATCTACTTTTCCTATCCAGTAAGTATTTTCATTAAGTTTAATATTATTATTCATATTTAATTCCTCCATATTCATTTACTTATCTTATGAACTAATCTTATAGCCTTGGAAGTTTTAAAAATATGATTCAAATCAAATTTTAAATTTTTCTTCTATAATAATCAAAAGCTACTTCAATATTAAAACCCATTTTCTTATAAAGTTCAAATGCCACCTCATTATTACTATCAACATCTATTAGTATTTCATCTACATTCTTATGTCTTAATTCTATTAATATTAGTTTTAAAACTTGTTTCCCAAGTCCACTTCCCCTATATTCAGGTAATATTCCAAATCCAAATATAGTGGCTTCTGTTTCTTCAATATATACTCCAGCTAGTCCTATACATTCTTTTTTATATGTAACCTTGTATTGTATTCTGTTATCAGCTTTTAAAGACTTCATTATATACCCCTTGGCTTCCTCTTCACTTTCCCCAAAGGACCTTTCGCTGATTTCAACTAATTCTTCTAAATCTTCATCTATTGCCTCTAAAATTTTTATATCGCTATGTTCTGTAGACTCTAGCCCATTTAAATTTCCTACATACTCCATACTGTACTCTGTGAATTCATATTCAGCGTCTATTCCTGCCAAACTATCCTTAGCGGATTCTGGATTAAACTCTAATACAAATAATATTTCGTCTACATCATATTGTCTAAGTTCATTTTCAGCCTCTCTAAGCAGTTCCTTAAAGTAACCTTTTCCCCTATATTTAGGTAGTATAAATCCTTGAATTTCTGCTTCCTCTGAAGTTGGTACAAACATATATAAGAAACCAATGAGTGTTTTATCATCACTGTAATATAAAAAGGTATGATTCATTTCCTGATTAAAGTTCAATGAACTATCTAGATTTATATCTCTAATTATATTGTCATTTTTCTTACATACTTTCTCTATTTTTCTTATCTCTTTGATCAGTTTTTTTTCTAATATTCCTGATTTTCTTTCTATCATAACGCTTATGCTCCTAATACCCTAATACAATTCTTTTAATCCATTATCCGAATTATACTTATTTAAACTTTATTATTAGTATATAATAAAGTTGGGTAAAATAAAAATTATTGATGAAAAGAGGGTAAGCTATGAAGAAAATTTTTTATGAAATTCCTGAAGGTTTCAAAATAGGAGCCTCCTCTTCTGCTTGGCAATCGGAAGGATGGAAAGGAAAAAAAGAAAATCAAGTTAGTTGGGCAGATGCTTTTTATAAAAGTGCTCCTAGCAAATGGTATGAAGGTTATGGACCAACCATTGCTACAGATTTCTATAGCAGGTATAAAGAGGACATTAAATTAATGAATAGTTTAAATCTCCAAAGTTATCGTACTTCTATAGATTGGTCCAGATTTATTGAAGATTATGATAATGTAATAGTAAGTGAAGATGCCTTAAACTATTATAATGATATGATTAATGAACTTATCGCAAACAATGTTCAGCCTATTATTTGTTTAGAACATTGGGAACTTCCTGATTACTTAATACAAAAATATGGTGGTTGGGGAAGTAGAAAGGTAGTTGATCTCTATTTAAGATATGCTGAAAAAGCCTTTGAAGCCTTTTCTGATAGAGTAAAGATATGGTTTACTTTCAATGAACCTGGTGTAGTGCCTAACCTAGGTGTAGCTGAAGCCATATGGTATCCTTATAAAGTTAACTTTAAAGAATCTGTTCAGTGGAATTATCACAAAGTATTAGCTACAGCACTAACTGTTAAACTCTTTAAAGAAAAGGGATATAACAAAGATGGGGGTAAAATCGGCATAATACAAAATGTTGCTCAAGTTTATCCTAGAAGTAATAGCGAGGAAGATATTAAAGCTGCACATATGGCTGAGTTGTTTGCAGATAAAACATACTTAGATCCTTGTATAAAGGGGGAGTTTCCATCCCTTTTATTTGAAACTTTAGAAAAACATAATTGTTTACCTAGTTATACAGATGAAGACTTGGAAATAATAAAAAATAATACTGTGGATATACTTGGAGTAAATTTTTATGGACCAAATAGAGCTAAAGCAAAAGCTACAAAATGGAATGATGAAAATCCATTTAATCCTTCATATTATTTTGATAGCTGGTCTATGCCTGGAGCTACTATGAATCAATCTAGAGGATGGGAAATATATGCTAAAGCTTTCTATGATATAGCTATAAATATAAAAACTAACTATAGAAATATTGAGTGGATGATAATGGAGAACGGAATGGGAGTCCACGATGAATATAAACATAAAGATTTAAAAGGACAGATACAAGATGATTACAGAATAGACTACATTTCTGACCATCTTAGATGGCTATTTAAAGCTATAAAAGATGAAAATGCTAATTGCACCGCCTATCATATGTGGAACTTTACGGATAATGTTTCCCCTATGAATGCTTTTAGAAATAGATATGGTTTTGTTGAGATAGATTTAAGTAATAATAGAAGTAGAAGAGTAAAAAAATCAGGTGAATGGATTAAAAAAGTTATTGATAGAGGCGGCTTTGAATACAAATCCTTTGAAGACGAACTAAAATAATTCTAAATTGGGGCTGTTGCAAAACTAAAGTAAGTTTTGCAACGGTCCATTTTTTATACAAAAAAATGTGAGTTCCGAAGAACTCACATTGATTGTATAATTAATTCATGCAAAAAACAAATCATACAATAAAAATTATAATGAGTTTAATGATAATTTTCAACTTATATTACCATTAAATTTA
>NZ_JAKGTG010000044.1:0-34053 GCF_022324845.1 Clostridium sp. YIM B02506 | reverse complement strand
GCGTTATAAATTAAATATTGATGGGTCAATTTTATTTGCAAAAGTGGGTCAAAAGTAGTTGACAATCTACAAATTATAAGTTACTATGTATTACAAAACAATAAGTTTAAGTTTCATTTTCTATATAATTAAAGAGTATTAAATACGTTAATTTGCTTTAAACTTATTCTTTTAGTATTTTAATACTAGTGGTATATAAAACACTTGATTATATTCATCCGACAAAAAAAGAGTATAGATTAGTGAAATCTATACTCATGTATTTATTGGCTTTATTATATTAAAATATTTATTGATTTTTTCACTAAACTTAAAATGCTTTTAGCCTAGTGTTTATCGTCTTTGAACATGATATATTTATAACCATAGTAATATACTACTTTTAATAAATTTTCAATAGGCTTTTCATATTCTTGTTAGGTAAGTTTATTCTTTCATTAGACGCACCTTATATATCTACCGTATGACAACTTCTAACAATAGATAATAATCGCTACTGATACAGGTAAATAATTTAATACACATCCCTCAAACTAAAAGCGTAAAAGTTCAATTTCGGCCGTTGATATGACTGACTTTTTATACGTCTATTCTTGCTACCTTTTCGTTATTACACATACACACAAATCAAATGCTTTGCCTATCCATATGTTACTTATACTAATTATTATCAATTAATGCTTTTTTTAATAACTTTAACTTCTTATATATTTTACTAGTTATCATCATTAATTAGCCTACTGTAATCAAATAATAATTTATTTTTCAATTCAAAAGGATAGAACTATCTTATACTTTAGCCTTTCATTTATAAAAGTTTGAAACTCTATGATTTAATTATCTATAATCTATTTTTTTATTAGTAATTTTGAATCATTTATACTCTCAATCACTGCTTGATTATATTTATCTTTAATCCCTTCAAATTCTTCATACCCACATGTCATAATTATCTGACAATCATTGTTTTCAAATTCAAATACCTTTTCAAGTATTTTTTCAATTCTTTTATTATCTATCCCATGGTCTTTTATAGTATCAATTATTAGTATTTTAGGATAAATCAACTCTTTATTTTCCAGACTATATTTTAACATAGTAAGATAAAAGAAAATTTTTATTTCTGTTAACCCACTATGTGGCACATGCTTGCTAGATATAGGTAAATATTCTTTATTTAATATAATTTTATAATCATATTCCTCATTAAGTGACTTATAATATTCTTCTAAATATAAATTAAACATTGACTCAAATTTATCTATGTGACTTTGCAAAGTATTATATTTTTCAAACTCTAATAAACTCAACTCATCTCTATTATTATTTAAATTTTCTTCCATTTCGTTAATTTGGTTATCTATATTGTTTAATATGACTTTATGTTCTGCTAATGTTTTTATCTTCATGCAAATATCATTTAGTTCTACTATTTTCCTATTTATACTTAATACTTCCTTTTCGACATCTATACTTAAACACTCCACTGTAATATCTCTTATTTCTTTTCTTATTGCAGACTTTTTATTTTCTAGCTTACTTATATATTCTCTGATACTATTTAAATCATCTCTTAGGGTTTCTATTACATTTAAAGTGGTCTTATTTATCGATACTTTAGATTTTAGTATATCACTATAGTCTTTATTAGAATACATGAAATGGTATATACCAGAATCCAAATCATTACCACATATGCATTTTCCTTTTATCTTTTTAGTTTCTTTTCCACATATAGGACATATCTCCATATCATTTTCGTACATTATTGGAAGTGTGACTAGTTCTTCTAACGTCTCAATCTCTTTTCTTTCCAATTTATAAAGACGTTTAGCATTTCTAAATTCTGATAACAGCTCTTTTTCTTCCGATCTCTTTTCTAATATACCTGTTTCTATAATATCTAATTCACTATTCAAATCTTTTAAGTATTTTTCCGTCTTAGAACTTTCTTTAGTTGCCCCTATCAAGTCTTCTTTTCTCTTTTTTAAACTAGTAAGCTCACTTATAATATTTTCATATTTATATTCACTTAGATTTATTTTTGAATAATCAACTACCTCTCTATATAAATCCTCCTTAAACTTTCTTTCATTTTTAAGTTCTTTAATTCTGCTTTCTAGTTGCTTTACTAATTTTAACTTATAGTAATATTTGTTATTTGAATACGACAATAGCGTTTCAAAAATAAACTTCTTCATTTGAGATGATTTTTTTAGTATATTTTTTCCTAATCCAAAATCACTAATCATTTGCTCTTTTGATGTCTGTTGGTCATAATAACTATATCTAAATAAATCATCAAAATTTAAATAATGTTCAGATGAAAATATATTCTCAACTTTAATTAAATTAACGTCTAAAGTTTTTAATAACCAGTCAGAAAACGTTTGATTGTCTTTTTCAAATAACCCACTATTCCGATTTATCGGAAGAACTATTATATTATCTTTTTTTATTACACTAATAATAGTCTCTTTTATTCTTCTTTTTAAAACATAACTATTATTATTTATACTTATTTTCATAGTTACGTAATTACTTTTATCATTAAATACTTCTTCAATAATATTATTATCCTTCTGTGTAAATGAAAAAACATTAATTCCCAGCGCATACATTATTAGATATGTAAAAGTGGTCTTTCCATGTTTATTTTCACCTAAAACAACATTAATCCCCTTCTTAAACCTATCATTTTTATAATAATATTTTTCTCCGTTATATTCTATCGATTCAATAATAATACTATGCATTTATGTCCTCCACTTTAAAATTGTTTATTTTTTTTAATATCTCATTATATTTTATATAGTATAATTCTCTTTTAGAGCTCAGTAAAACTTCCAAAACATCTTTGTAACCATTCATAATATTATAATCTTGTATTCTATCGCAATATACGTTTACCCTTTCTTTTGTTGGGTGAAAGTTGATTATCTTTTTTTTATCTAATATAATTAACGCTGAATTAATAGTCCTCTCTTCTATTTTGCTACTGAAATAACATGAACTCAATTTATGTGCCTCATATACATTTAATTGTTGTCCATTTATAAGTCTAATAAAACTATCCATATTCTCACTATCATGCATTAGCTGTATTACAAAACTAATCTTTTGATAATCCTTAAATGAATTTTTTTTATTATTACAATTAAAGACCTTTAGTATACTCAAAATTACCCAGATAACATAATTTATATCAGACCTAAAATCAAACAAAAGATTTTTTACATCCTTACTCCAATACATTTTTTTCCTCCTCTAAATAATCATCAAAAGATAAAAAACATGAATCTATTAGATTAAATATGGTATTCTCAAAAGTAATTATATTATTAATTCCATAATCAAAATCTTTTTGCCTTTCCTTTACCGTTCTAATTGTCTTAGATTTTAATTCATTAATACATTCTTTCAATTGATTAGTATTTGATATATCTAAGCTGATTAATTCCTCTTCTATATATTCAATACATGAAGAAAATACTACCATTAATACAGCCTTCTTTTGCTCACTATTAGTTCTTTCCAAGTCAATACGTGCCTGTACACATTTTCTATTCCAACTGCGTATTATTGATTTAGGAAAATCAGGACACTTATTTAATATTTTTTCACCTAAATTTTTCTTATCTTTTATATTTGCATATTCTTCATCATACATTTTATAGAAAGGGTCTAACCTATCTATGTTACTTATATTCCTCTTGCAATTACATTCTAGCAATCTATAAATTTTCGCCTCATCTTCTGATAGCTCGGATGAATTTAGATATTCCATAACGTTATGAAATTGGCACGCCAACAATTCTGGCTTATGTATTTTACTTGTTAATAATTCATCTGAAATAATACCCTTTATACTATTGCCAATTATTAACGGTGCACCTGATACTCCTTTATATAGTGATATTGATTTATGTTCTCCAGAAGAATCTTTTATACAAAGCCTTCCTTCTGGAGATATAACCTCTCCTGAAATATAAAATTCATTATACTTATTAAGTTTAGGAAAACCATACGTTTCATATTCCTCATTTAAATTCACTTCATCACTACACAAAGGATAAGTTTCTGTAAAGACATTATTATCGTAATTATATTTTATTATTGCAATATCTATACCCTTCTCCTCAATAAACACACTGCAATCTATCATACATTCTGATATTATATGCTTTCTATCATGTGTTTCCAAAATTAGTTTTTCTTCTTTATATTTATTGACAACATGCGCTGCTGTTATCGCATACATATTATCCATTATAAATGCCGTTCCAATAATATTATTTTCACTTTCATCATGAGTTGCTACTTTTATTTTTAAAATAAAATCTAAAAGTTTACTTCTTGACATAATATCATTTCTCCTTTTTTCAGGATTAGTTCGAAACATGTATTTTCATCACCACTAGCTGTGGCTAAATTTATATTGTACTTTTTCTTAAGCAAATCAATAACATCATAATCTATAATAAACTCACTAATCGGATAATTAACATACACATTACTCTCACCTTTTTGGGCAATATAAACTAGAGTTTCTAAATCTGGGTGTTTGCTACTTCCACTTCCATCTGTGCATATAAGATAATTGTTACAATGAACAGAATTTATAAAATCTATATTTATGTTGTTTCTACTTCCATGATGAGGTACTTTTAATAAATCTAATCTCTCATCCTTTACTATATCTATAATATTTTTACAATCCAAATCACCTGGGAACATGATATTTATCCCATTGAATGATAATAAAAAAGCAATTGAACTATTATTTATTAATCTACCATCTTTAAAAACATCTTTGTTCTTTAATATTGATTCAATTATATCGTTATGCTCAGACGCACTACTTGTTTTCACTTTTAATAATACTTCATTAGCAAAATCTTTTATATTATCATCTAGATTCGATATGAATAATTCAAAGAGCTCTTTTTTATCTACAGATGAATATATGTTTCTATCCTTTTCGAACCACTTAAGAAAATTAAATAAAAGTAATTTTAGAGTATGATTTTTTGGTGATAAAATTTTTAGTTTAACCTCATTATTAAGATAAATAGATTTATCGTCATTTTCCTCATCAAAGCAAACAATTTTATTTTTTAAACTTTTATTAACTATCTCATCAAATCCTAATTTATTAATTAGCTTAGTAAGTGTTATAGATTCACCTACTGAAATAGTCTGTTTATTTTCCTCACTATTATTACGATATTCTTTCACTAAAAAATTTGAAAAATCGTATATTAATTCTTGTGTTGAATTAATATTCTTCAAATCAAATTTTTGAGACGATAAAGCAAGAAAATCATTAATCCATATCTCTCCGATGTCTATAAATTTATCTTTCAATAAGTCATTGAAAAATTCTATTCCACCTTCTACATGGTCTCTATCAAAATGTGTTATTATTAATAAATCTATTTTTTGGCCACCTTGTGACAACATACTTAATTTTCTTTTTATATATTTTTTATACGTAGCTGAATAACCCAAATCTATCAAGATATTCACTTTTTCACTTCCATATATCTCTACTAAAATACTTTCACCATTTTCTGCTGGAAAAGCAGTTAACTTTATATCCATAAGACTAAATCTCCCTATCAACCTTTTATAATACTATACATAAACAATTTTTTACAACATCCTCTTTTTCCTCATTAAGTATATATTACCATATTATCAAATACAAATTTGCTAATCGAGTAAAATCTTTAGTATTTATAGAGGTTTTAATCATAGTAAAAAGAATCAACACATATACTGTTAATTTCTTCTTCTGCTTATTTCATAAATAACTTTATTTCTTGTATAACTTAATAGTTTTTTGATAAAGTTTTATAACTATAGTAATTCAGAAAGTCCTTTATTGAATCAATCGTTAGCTTAGCTTTTTATAATTTAGTAATAAAAAAACACCTTCTTTATATCAGTACTTAAACCGATGTACAAAAGGTGTTTGTTTATTAATTCAAATTCATGTTTATACTATGCTTCGCCAAATTTAAATTGATTTTTATAGAGTTTATCGTCATAAACTTCTGGACTTTTGCTCTATTATCTCTTTCAACTGACTTTATTTTTAAGCCTTAATTTATCAGCTACCATTGCTATAAATTCAGAGTTTGTTGGCTTGCCTTTATCATTGTGTATAGTATACCCAAATAACTTATTGATTGCTTCTACTTGACCTCTTCCCCAAGCTACTTCTATAGCATGTCTAATTGCTCTTTCAACTCTTGATGCAGTTGTATTGAACTTCTTAGCTATAGATGGATATAATTCTTTAGTTACAGCTGATAATAGTTCCATATCATTAACAACCATTGTTATAGCTTCTCTTAAATACATATAGCCTTTAATATGTGCTGGAACTCCTATTTCGTGTATGATATTAGTTATTTCAGTTTCTAAATCAATAGGTTCTCTTTTATTTTCTACCTTAATTTCTGGTGTTTCAATTAACGGAATTGATTTTTTTACTCCTTCTGCAGAAATAGTATTATTGAACATTTGTCTTATTCTCTTAGTAAATACATCCATGTCAAATGGTTTTACTACATAATAATCTGCACCTAAACTTATAGCTCTTTGAGTAATTTTATCTTGTCCTACTGCACTTAATACTATAATTCTTGGCATAGGATCAAGATTCATAGAACCTAATCTTTCTAAAACTCCAAGACCATCTAAATGAGGCATTATTATATCTAAAACAACTAAATCGGGCTGTTTTTCTTCAATCAATTTTAATGCTTCAATTCCATCTTTCGCTATACCCGTAACTATTATATCCCTTTGATTTAAAAGATAATCATTAAGAATGTTACAGAATTCTTTGTTGTCATCTGCTATTAAAACTGATATTTTTGAATTTTGCATAATCTTCTCCCCTTCACTTTGTACCATAATTTTACATTATTTCTATTCGACAAATCCACACCAATTCCTTCTAATTTGGTATAAAAAATAAAAAAAATCTTTTGTCTCTTTTATTTATAAATAGATTATAACACATAAGAGTAAAATTTTAATATTTTTTATAAAAATATTACAAAAACCTCTCAAATAATTGAGAGGTTTTTGAATTATTTAATGATCTGCGCATCTTTTAACATCCACTCTATATATATACCGTATCCAACCTTAGGGTTATTTATCAAAACATGCGTTACTGCACCTACTATTTTTCCATTTTGTATTATTGGTGAACCACTCATACCTTGAACTATACCACCTGTTTTATCTAATAGTTTTGGGTCTGTTACTTCGATAACCATACTTTTAGGTCCAGCTTCATCCTGCGCAAGTAATTTGGTTATTTTAATGTCATAATATTGTGGTCCATTTTCATCAACAGTAGTTAATATTTGTGCTTTTCCTTCTTTTATTTCATCCCTAAAACCAACTTTCATGGGATTACTTCTTGGTTGATAATTCTCATTTAGTTTCCCAAAAATACCACAATATGTGTTTTGTGATATTAAGCCTAATGGAGATTCTTCGTCTAAGAAAATTCCTCTTAGTTCTCCTGGAGATCCTTTTTCACTTTTTCTAACATTTATTATTGAAGACTTTACTAAGTCCCCTTTTTTTACTGTAATTAATGAATTAGTATCTCCATCAATTATAGCATGCCCTAACGCTCCATAATATCCTGTTTCTTTATGCGAAAAAGTTAATGTTCCTACTCCTGCTGTAGAGTCTCTCACCCATAATCCTATCTTGTATTTACCGTCTGTAGTAGCTTTGATTCTATTAAGTGTTTTAATTTCACTTTTACCATTTTTCGATACTTCAATCTTAATTTCATCAGTTTTACTACTACTTACTTTTCTAACTAAATCCTGAGAATCTTCAACATCCTCATCATTGATTTTTAGTATTAAATCACCTATTTCTATACCTATTTCTTTTGCTGGAGATGAAATCTTTTTATCTTCTATCTGTATGTCTGAATATCCTACTACCAAAACTCCTTTAGATGATAATTTTATGCCAACTGGCGTTCCTCCAGGATATACCTCCAAATCTTTAACATTTTTAATATCTACACTTTTTACTGTAATCAAACCAAACAGATTTATATTTAACTTGTTTGATTCAACTTTCTTAGAGTATATAGGTGAACTGGTTAATTTATAATCACCTATTTCTCCTGTAGATGTATATATATACTTTGGAGTTTTATTTGGTACAGTTACTCCTAATAAAAATAGAAGTATTAGGGGAGTTAAAATTAAAGCAGTAATTTTTATTTTTCTATTTTTCATTTTTTCTCCTCCTTTCGCCTCTATCTTTAAATTGCCCGTGTATACTTTACAATATCCTGTAATAACTTTGTTATTATAGACAATAATTTTAATAATATACCTTTATTTTTCTTTAAAACAAAAAAATAAAACCGATTTTACTTATCGATTTTATTTTGGCTATTTTTTCTATTTTTATTCTCTAATATTTTTATATTTTCTTTAATTACGTTTGCTAATTTTATCATTTCTTTAGAATTTTCTAATGTAACATCTGTTATCCTAGCTCCACCTACCATTAATGCAATTTCTTTTGCTTTTTCCTCTTCGCTTAATATTTTTATTTTAGAAAGAGTTTTACCATCTCTTTCTTCTTTAGAAACAAAATAATGAGTGTCTGATAAGCATGCGATTTGTGGTAAATGAGTTATACATATAACTTGATGTTTAGTTGATATTTCAAAGATTTTTTCTCCAACAGATTGAGCTACTCTTCCACTTATTCCTGTATCAATTTCATCGAATATAACAGTTTCTATATTATCTTTATCTACAAATACTGTTTTTAAAGCTAACATTATTCTTGATAATTCTCCTCCAGAAACTATATTATCCAAAGCTCTTAAAGGTTCTCCTATATTCGTAGATACTACAAATAAAATCTTATCTTTTCCATTGTTATTAAAATCTGAGTCTTCATCTATAGAAATTTTAAAAGTACACTTCTCTAATCCTAAATATCTTAATTCATTCATTATCTTATCTTGAAGATATGTACTTACTTTTATTCTTTCTTCTCTAATTTTTCTACAAATATTATTAAGAGAGATAATTATCTTGTCTTCCTCATTTTTTAACTTATTTATAATTTCTTCTGAATTAATTATTTCATCATACTGAGACTTAATCTTCTCATAATACTCCAAAACTTCTTCTACACTCTGATTATTAGATGAATACTTCTTTTTATAGTTAGAAATTTTATATAATCTTTCGTTTATTTCAGCTAATTCAAATTCATCATAATTAATTGAATTTAATAGTCTATTTATTTCTCTAGCAGCCTCTTCTAAGATATAAAAGGTTTCATTTAGACTACTATTTAATTCTTTAATCTCTGAAACAGTATTCTCAATTGATTCTAGGTATGCAACAACATTAGAAAGATTGTCTATTATAGTTCCTTCAGTATTAGAATCTTTTAATAAAACATAAGATTTATTTAAAGCGCTAAGTATCTTTTCTGAATTAGATAATAATTCAAATCTTTCTCTAAGCTGTTCTTCTTCTCCTAGCTTTAAGTTCCCATCTTCTATATCTTTTATTTGAAATTTAAGATAATCTACAAACTTTTCTTTATCTTCTGAACCATTTAGTTCCTTAATTTTATTTCGTACAGATAATAGATTTTCTCTTACCAATCTATATTCTTCTAATAAATCTCTTAAATTTTTTTCTCCAAAACTATCTAAATAATTTATATGTTTACTTTTATCTAATAAATTTTGATTTTCATGTTGACCATGTATATCTACAAGTCTTTCAGTAATTTTTCTTAAAATAGTAATAGTAATACTTTTCCCATTTATTTTTATATTACTTCTACCATTTAAAAAAGTTTCTCTAGAGATTATAATAACATCCTCAACATCTATATCTAAATTTCTCAATATGTCATTTATATTTTTACTATTAACCGAAAATACAGCCTCAACATAGGCTTTAAAAGTTCCGGTTCTTATTATATCTCTTCCAACTTTCCCACCTAAAACATAGTTAATTGCTTCAATTAAAATAGATTTTCCAGCACCAGTTTCTCCAGATAAGATGTTGAATCCTTCATAAAAATCCACAGTCATCTCTTCTATTAATGCGAAATTTTTTATATTTAATTGTAATAACATTTTAACCCACCTTATACACTCTATTCATTTATCATCTTCCTAAGTTTACTTACAATTTCTTCTGCTTTTTCTATTCTTCTAACCAATATAAAAAAAGTATTGTCTCCTGCTATAGTTCCAGCTATATCATCTAAGTCCAAAGTATCTAAAGCCTCAGCTGCAGCTGCTGCAGATCCAGAAATAGTTTTTACAACTACAAATTTATCTACATTCTCAACATGTAATATTGAATTTTTTAGTATTGATGTTAGTTTATCGGAAATATTATATTTATCTGCTGCTGGAAGAGTGTACTTATATTTACCCGACTTTCCTTGAGCCTTTATAAGCTTTAATAATTTTATATCTCTAGATACTGTTGCTTGCGTAACATCAAATCCAGAGCTTTTTAATTCTTCTGCAAGCTCTTCCTGAGTTTCAATATCTTTATCCTTAATTATTTGTAATATCTCATCATGTCTTTTAGATTTCATCATAATCACCTTCACAATCAATATTAGAGTTAAAAAGTTTTGTCCTAATTACTTTAAAGTAATTATAGTCATTAAGTAATAAAATTTTGCAGCTATTTTGTGCTTTACTTATTTCTACTACATCTTTTTTATCTAATTTTACTGCTTTTTGACCATCTATAGATAAGTATACCTCTTCCTCATAACTTTCACTTATTATTTTTATATTTGATTTACCTTCTAAAACCATTGTCTGCATATTTTTAGTGTGAGGACAAATAGGCGTTAAGAGAATAACATCTAAAGTTGGATAAATTAAAGGACCTCCAGCTGAAAAAGAGTATGCTGAGGAGCCAGTAGGTGAGGATATTATTATTCCATCGCCTTTAATAGATGTAAATTCCTTATCATCAACATATATAGTAAACTTACTCATACGTGATAAGGTTCCTCTAGCTATTACAAAATCATTTAATGCAACATTTTTCTTTTTAACACCTTCATTTATTACAGTTCCTTCTAACATCATTCTTTCTTGTATAAAGTAATCTCCCTTTTTTAGATCTAAAATCACCTTATCCAAATCTTCTATATCTGCCGACGTTAAAAATCCTAAATTCCCTATATTTATACCAAATATAGGACAATTAATATGTCCGTTTAATCTTCTAGAGGCTCCAATTAATGTTCCATCTCCACCTAAGACTATTAATAAATCAATGTCTTTTTCTATAGACTCTGCTATATCTTCGCAATTATAAACTACAGATATTTCACAATCAGAAAATGCATCTTCTAACTTCCCTAAAACAACTCTTAAGATTTCTCCACCTTTGTCTTTTGACGGATTAATTAATACTGATATCTTATCCATATATTCTCCAATCTTAAAATTATTATAGACTTTCATGTGCTTTATTAACTACTTCATCTATCATTTGCATTTTAAAATTAGTTTCTCTACTTAAATCTTTTGTAAAATATATCAAAAATTCCATATTGCCTTCCGGCCCCTTAATTGGAGAAAAACTTAAATCTAATATATTTATATTTTCTTTTATTAAATTTTCAACTATTTTATTTATTACTTCGATATGAGTGCTTTTTTCTCTCACCACACCTTTTTTACCAACTTTTTCTCTTCCAGCTTCAAACTGTGGTTTTATTAGAGATACAACTTCCCCTGATTCTTTTATTAATGATAATACAGCTGGCATTATTTTATTGATTGATATAAATGAAACATCTATAGATGCAAAATCAGCCTGCTCACCCAATTGTTCTTCAGTAACGTATCTTATATTGGTTCTCTCCATACATACTACTCTAGGATCAGTTCTTAACTTCCACGCAAATTGACCGTACCCAACATCAATTGAGAATACCTTATTAGCGCCATTTTGAAGCATACAGTCTGTAAATCCACCTGTAGAAGCTCCTATATCTAAACATACTTTATCTTCTAATTCAATTTTAAACTCTTTTATAGCTTTTTCTAGTTTAAATCCACCTCTACTTACATAGGGAATTTTTTGCCCTTTAAATTCAATAGATGAAGTTATCTTTATTTTTTCTCCACACTTATCTACTCTTTGACCATCTACAAATATGTTCCCTGACATTATTTGAGCTTTAGCTTTTTCTCTTGATTCAAAAAAACCTTGTTCTACCAATAAAACATCTAATCTTTCTTTAGCTTCCGCCATAGTTAACTCCTTTAATTAATCTATAATTTCTATAACTTTATCTCTAATTCCTTTTCCGTCTAGTTTATTAATTTTATATAGAGTCTTTACATCTCCATGTTCTACAAATTCATCTTCATATCCTAGTTGAATAATGCTTTTTTTATAGTTACATTTATTTAAATAATAAAGAACAGAATCACCTAAACCGCCCTTTAAAATATTATCTTCAATAGTAATTATTTTATAATTATTTTTAAAAAGGTAATCTATAAGCTCATAGTCTAAAGGCTTAATAAATGTTGCATTTATTATCATAGGGTTTATATTATCCTCTAATAATAACCTTTTCGCATTTAATGAATTAGTCACCATTTTACCTGTTGAGATTATAGCTACTTTTTCTCCATTATCAATTATCTCCCATTTACCTAAAACAATTTCCTTTAGTGGTTTTAAATTATTGCTTTCATCCCCACCTCTAGGGTACCTAATAGCTATAGGTGTATTTTGATTTATTGACCATTTTAACATATTATATAACTCACCAGTACACTTAGGAGCCATTATGGTCATGTTAGGGATGTGAGATAGATATGATATATCAAATATGCCTTGATGTGTTTCTCCGTCTTCACCAACTAAACCTGCTCTATCAATAGCAAATATTACAGGTAATTTTTGAATGCAAACATCATGCAAAACTTGATCATATGCTCTTTGTAAAAAAGTTGAGTATACGGCAAAAACCGGCTTTAATCCTTCAGCTGCCATTCCAGCAGCTAATGTAACTGCATGTTGCTCAGCTATTCCAACATCAAAAAATCTCTTTGGAAATAATCTAGAGTATTCTTTTAATCCTGTACCATCAGGCATGGCTGCTGTTATTGCTACAATATCTTCTCTCTCTTCTGAAAGCCTTACCATAGCATTTGAAAACGCTTTAGAATATGTAATTTCATTTGAACCATTTATTTCCCCATTTGTTGAGTTAAAAGGAGAAACACCATGATATTTATTGGGATTTTTTTCGGCAAACTCATATCCTTTACCTTTTTTAGTTATTGTATGTATAATTACTGGAGTATTTAATTCTTTAGCCTTAGATATAACAGAATTTAATTCTTTCAAATCATGTCCATCTATAGGACCTAGATACTTCCATCCCATATCTTCAAAAAGCATTGATGGTACAACCAATTGTTTTACACTATCTTTGATTTTACTTAAAGATACAGCTATGTTTTTACCAATTTCAAAACTCTTAAGAGTATCATTTATCTCATTTTTTAATTTGTTATAACTTGGCTCCAAACGTAGCTTACTTAAATACGATGATAAGCCACCTACATTTTTATCTATACTCATACCATTATCATTAATGATTACAATTATATCAGTTTTATTATCTCCAGCATCATTTAATGCTTCTAATGCCATGCCACCAGTAAGAGCACCATCTCCAATTACTGCTACAACTTTATTCTTTTTACCTAAAACATCTCTAGCTCTTGCCATTCCTAATGCTGCTGAAATTGAAGTAGAAGAATGTCCTGTATCAAAAGAATCATATATACTTTCTCCTCTTTTAGGAAAACCACTAAGTCCATCAAAAGTTCTTAACTTATCAAATTTTTCTTTTCTACCAGTTAAAATTTTATGTACATAAGATTGATGTCCTACATCCCAAATAAGCTTATCTTCTTCAAAATCAAAATTTTTAAATAAACTTAATGTCAATTCAACTACACCTAAATTTGAGGCTAAATGTCCTCCTGTTTTTGACACTTTATCTATTAAAAATTCTCTTATTTCACTAGACAATAGTTCTAACTGAGATTCATTTAATACTTTTACATCCTTAGGTTCATTTATTTCATTTAAAAATTTACCCATATTATCATCCTTCAAATTAATTTTCTCTATTTAAAAGTTCTAATGTTAGAATTTTTAATGATTCTACATCCTTATTTAATGAATTTAGTATTTCTAAACATTCATCTGTAAGCTCTATACACTTCTTATTACAATATTCCAATCCATACATAGTAATAAAATTAGTTTTATTATTGTTTTCATCGCTTTTTACATTTTTCCCAAGTTTATTAGTATTTCCTACTACATCAAGTATATCATCTTTGATTTGAAAGGCTAACCCTAAATTTTCTCCAAATCTTTTTAATTTGGATAATTCTTCATTTGAAGCTCCTCCGTATATGGCACCAGATAGGATTGAAGCTTTAATTAATTCCCCAGTTTTTTTACTGTGCATATATAATAATTCTTCTTCTTGTATTACTTTACCTTCGTTTATTATATCAACTATTTGGCCGCCTATCATTCCTTCAGCGCCTGATGCATTAGTTATTTCTTTAGTAGCTAATAATGCTTTTTCTCCGTTTTTTATAGAAAAGTCTATTAATATATTAAATGCTTCATTTAATAAAGAATCTCCTGCTAATATAGCTATTGCCTCACCAAAAACTTTGTGATTTGTAGGTTTACCTCTTCTTAAATCATCATTGTCCATGGCTGGAAGATCATCGTGTATTAACGAATAGGTATGTATCATCTCAAGTGCTAAGCTTAAAGGTAAAACTTTTTTGTAATCTTCCTCATATAAAGAATATGTTAAAAAACATAATGTAGGTCTAACTCTTTTTCCACCTATTCTTAAGCTATAATCTTGAGCTTCATATATTATTTTATTAAATCCCTCTTTACCTTTAAAATAATTATCTAATTCATGATTAAAATAATCTTTAATACTATCTATAACCATTTACTACTCCTTTATTTCTAATTCTCCTTCTTCACTTATAACCTTTATCTTCCCCTCTAACGTATCAAGGGTTTTATATAACTTATTTACAAGCTTGGTTCCCTCTTCATACATCTTCATGGAATCATCTATATTCAATTCATTGCTTTCTAACTTATCTACTATGTCTTTTAATTTTTCAAGCATATTTTCATATGTCTCATTTTTTTTAACCATAAACTCACCCTAACTAATCTAATGTATTTATTTTTCTTTTTTCAATACCATCTTTTAATATTATTTCATACACTCCATCTTTTAAATCTTCCTTAGATTTTATAGTGTTTCCTTTAGAATCTTTAATTACACTGAACCCTTTATCTAATATACTTATAGGATTATTTGCTTGGAGTAATTTATTGTATCTAAAAATAATTTCTTTTTCTATATCAATTTTTGTTTTTAGTGTTTTATTTAATCTCCACTTAAGCCCATCTATTGTATTATAAGAATTTATAATAATGTTCTGTGGAGAATTTATATGCAAAAATCTTTTGATGTTATTAAGATTGTTTTTTTCTTCGTCTAACTTTTTATTAATGCTTTTACTTAACATACTTTTTATGTTAAATAACTCTTCTCTCAAGCTTTCCTTTGTAACTATAGCTATTTCAGCTGCTGAAGATGGAGTAGCAGCTCTAATGTCTGCTACAAAATCACATATTGTAAAATCAACTTCATGTCCTACAGCTGATATTACAGGTATCTTGGACTTATAAATCTCCCTTGCTAAGGCTTCATCGTTAAATGCCCAAAGTTCTTCAAGGGAACCTCCACCTCTTCCAATAATAATAGCATCTACATTTTTAGTTTTATTAAAATATTGTATTCCTGAAATTAAGGTCTTATAGGCTTCTGCTCCTTGAACTAAAGCTGGATAAATTATTATGTCTACATTATCATTTCTTCTCTTTGTAACATTTATTATATCCTTTATAGCTGCGCCTGTTGGAGATGTAATTACACCTAATGTCCTTATAAATTTAGGAATTGCTTTTTTATGATCTTCTGAAAATAATCCTTCTTCATTTAATTTCTTTTTAAGGTTTTCAAATTGAATATGTAAGCTTCCAAGCCCACTTTCAGATATTTCCTTAATATAAAGCTGGTAGCTTCCATCTTTAACATAGTTTGATAATCTACACTTTACTATTATCTTTATTCCATCTGCCAGTTTAAAATCTACGCTCATAGCATCACTTTTAAACATAACACAGTTTATTTTTGAATTTTCGTCCTTTAAAGAAAAATATATATGTCCTGAACTATGATATTTTAAGTTTGAAATCTCCCCTTCTACAGAAAGATTGCTTAAAATAAAGTCATTATCAAATATTCTTTTTATGTAGCTATTAACCTCTGTTACTTTTAGAACCTTCATTTTCATTTATTTCAATGCCTCGCATGCATTTTTTATAAGAAGAGTAGTGGTAAGTGCTCCTACTCCTCCAGGAACTGGTGTTATATAATCACACACTTCAAATACATCTTCGAAGTCTACGTCACCGGTTATTTTGCCATTTAATGAAGATGTTCCTACATCTATTATTATAGCACCTTTTTTTACATATTCTTTATTTATAAACTTAGGTTTTCCTATAGCTACAACTAATATATCTGCTTCTTTTGTTATACTCTTGATGTCCTTTGTTTTTGAATGGCACATAGTTACTGTCATATTTTCATTTATAAGAAGTTGAAAGGCTGGCTTGCCAACTATATTACTTCTTCCAATAACTACAGCTTTTTTACCACTTAATTCTATATCTAAACTTTTTAATAAAGTTATTACACTATTAGGTGTACATGGTATAAAGGATTTTTCACCTTTATAGAACCTCCCCATAGACTCATCAGTCAAACAATCAACATCTTTATCTACACTTATACAAGAGGTTATGTATTTTTCATTTAAATGTTTTGGTAGTGGAAGTTGTATAATTATACCTTGAATATTTTCATCTGTATTTAGTTTATTTATCTTATTAACGATTTCTTCTTCAGTAATATTTTCCTCTAACAAAATCTTATTAAAATTAATTCCAAGTGAATTTGCAACTTTTTCTTGAGCATTTTGATAATAGATGGAACCACCATCATTCCCAACTAGAATAGATGCTATTCCAGGAGCTATTAGTCCTTTAGATTTTCTTTCTGATACAAACTCCATAATTTCATTTTTAACTTCTTGCGCGATCTTTTTTCCATCAATTATTTGCCCCATGTTACTTCCCCCTGAAAATTAGTTTTCTTCCTTATATATGTTGTCTAATATACCATTTATAAATGCTACTGATTTTTCATCTGAATACTCTTTTGCAACATCTAGAGCTTCATTTATAGCAACTTTTTTAGGAACATCATCTATATATAACATTTCACTTATAGCAAGTCTTAATATTGAAAGATTAACTTTTGATATTCTAGATAACTTCCATCCCTTTAAAAACTCTTCAATCTTAGAATCTATGCTAGTTTTGTTTTCATTCACCGCATTTAATATTGTAATTATGTACTCTTTATCTAATACTGTTTTATCCTCTTCGTAGTTTTCTAAAAAGTTTTCCAGTACAAGGCTAGGTTCATCCTTAGATATCTCCATACTGTAACATAACTCCATAGCCACTCTTCTTGATTTTTTTCTATTCATAAGTACCTCCACTATCTTCTATTCTTATTATTGTCTTGTTTATTTATATTAAACATATTATATTATTTTAACACAATGAAATACCCTCTGAAAGTCAGAGGGTAAAAATTTTAATTATTTTTCTTTAGAAACCTTTTCTTCCTTAGGAATTACTATGTTGTTGACATTTATATTGACACTAGAAACCTTAAGTCCAGTCATAACTTCAACAGTTTTTTTAACGTTTTCTTGTACTTGATTAACCACATCTGGAATTCTCACTCCATATGCTACAAGTATAGATATATCAATAACTGCATCATTACCATCAACATTTACCTTAACGCTTTTACCAGCACTTTTTTTCCCTATTGGAAATATAGTTGAGGTAACACCCGAATTAAATTCATATACCCCACTTATTTCAGAAGCTGCTATACCAGCAATTACACTTACTACTTCATCAGATATTTTGATTATTCCAAGACTTTCATCTCTAACAAGTTCATCCATTTAAAATAACCTCCTGTTTGCTCTAAAGCACTTTATCATAGGCTAATTATATCAAAATATCTTTTTAAATTCAATGTTATTGCTTACTTTCTATTTTTACATCCTTTATCTTTGAAACATTCATTACTGTTTGTAGTATTTCATTAGCTTGCTTTTGATTCAATTCTTCTTTACTTTTTACAACTACTGTAGCTTTTTTACCATCACCTTGAATTAAACAAAGAGCGTCTTCAAAGCCTTTGCCTTTTATCTCTAGTTCAATTTTTGATGCATAGTTTTGACTCATAACTAATGTACTGTATTGTTTTGATGCATCTTCTTTTGCAGCAGCAGTAGAATTAGAATCATTCATTATTTTCTTTAGCGATTCCATAGTAGATGCGTCTACCTGATTTTGTTGATTTCTTTGATCATAGAAATAATCTGCATTAGCATCACTCTCATCATCTGTTAACTTTATTGTTGGATTTAAATCTCCAGGCGATTCTGGTAAAGAACCATTAACTCTTGCAGCCAAAACCCCCACACAAACTATTAATGCAAGTAGAGTAAAAATAATCCCAAATTGTTTTCTTGTCATTGTTAATTCCTCCCATCTATTTCTATTGAATTATATGCACCCATTTTTTTAGATATACGTTTATCTCACATAATTTTTTAGATATACGTTTATCTCACCCATTTTTTTAGATATATATTTCTTTACCTTATTTCATGGGGTATACATTTATCTTATCTGAGGATACATCATATAACCCAGAACATGCTTTAGTAATATCATATTTAATCTTCGATGCCTCAGCACCTTCAGCTACCACTACTATACCTGTTACCTTTGGCTTTAAGGTTTTTAATATTAGTGGATCATCCCCACTAGCCATTACTACCTTGCTAGCATTGTTATTTTGGTTAGTTACCCTTTTACCTGAATTTCCATCTGTTTCTTCTGTTACACTAGCTTGTTCATTTGTATCTATGGCAGGAACCTTAGATTCACTACTCTCAAAGTACATCATTACTTGCACTTCCCCTACGCCCTTTATGCTCCTTAGTATTTTTCTTAGTTCCTCTTTTTGTGCTTCTTCATAATTAGATATTTCATTTGTTTTAGCTACTGTTTCTGTTTCTTGCGTTGTATTTTTTGCTACAGTTTTTTGTCCATCTTTATTAAAAAAGCTTAGTACTACAAAGGCAAAAACAGCAATCAAAAGTATAGCTATAATATTCATTAACTTTGGATCTTTTAATGATTTAAGGATGTTATTTTTCAAATCATTTTTATCCATATTACCCCTCCTTATTTAGCTGAATATATGTTTATTTTACTTTTATCAATTTTCAACTCACCACTTAAATATTCTTTAATTTCCTTACTATTTTTAACATTACTTTCTTCTTTTTTAGTAGAAGAACCTATTTCTATTTTCTTTACGGGAGCAATTCCTCCATCGTAAACATATATATTTAAAAGTTTTATATTTATGTCAAATTTATTTAAATCTACTTCCCCTTGAACTTCACTTTCAAAATTCATATTTTCAAATTTTGTTTTCAATGATGAATTTATGTTATTTTGAAGATTTTCTAATATTTTCTTTTTCGTTGTTACATTAGCCTCAACAGTTTTTGACTCATTACTTGTTTCTTCTAATTGTTTTTCATACTTACTAAAAGTATCAATGAAAGTATTGTCTGATTTGCTAACTAAGTTTATTAATGGTGTTATGATAACAACTATAAGCATTAGGCCAAGAACAAATTTAACATACTTTTTAAAGGAGTTATTGACTATTAACATTTCTACTGCTGTCATAAAAACTAAAGTTACAGCTATTTTTATAACCCAATCTTTTACTAATTCCATAGCTATCCTCCTAAAATAAACTTACCTGTAGATGCCATCACCGATACCATAATAAAAAACATAAGTGAAATAGATAATATGCATGAAATAATCATAACTACATAATCTCCAGCAGCTGCTATACAATTGGTTATTCTGCTATCACAAACTGGTTCTACTAGTGCAGATGATAACTTGTACATAAACGAAATTAAAACTAATTTTAAAATTGGTATTAATATGGTAAGAAATACTATAAGTAGCCCTAAAGATGATATAGAATTTTTTAATAAAACTGCATAACCTGCTACTGATGCAATAGCATCTGAAAATGCCTTACCAACAATGGGTATAAAATTATCTACCGCAAATTTAGCTGTCTTTAATGTCACTGCATCTATAGCATTTGATGTTATTCCTCTTATTGTAAGTAACCCTATTAAAGTTGTTACTAATATTCCCTGAACCCATAAAGTAACTTGTTTAAACAATTTGCATATATTATTTATCTTATGCTCATTTGAAATATTATTAACAAAATTAAGTACAAAACTCATTAGAATCATAGGAATTATAAAATCTACGTATATCCTAGGAACTATTGTCACAGCTCCCATAAGTATTGGATCCATAGTTGCTGCTTGAGTTATTCCTCCTACAGACCCTATCAAAAACACCAGAACTGGCAGTAATGCCATCATAAAATCTGTTAAGCCATTAATTGTATTTTTAGCTAAGTCTATTGATACTAAAAAACTTTTAGACAATAGTATTATTAAAATTGCATAACAAGCATAAAAAGCTATATCACTATGTGAACCTCCAAATGCATCCTGCAGATTTTTTAAAAGTGAACAGATTATAGCCATAACAACTACTGAAATTAATAGCTTCAATACCGTCTTACTTTCTTTTAAAATTACTGAAAAAGTTATCTTAGCTAGATCTGAAGTTGATACTCCTCCATCTCCTTTTGATACATAGTTTTTAATATAATCGCTTATATTTAATTCATTTACTAACTCGTTATCATCTTTCATTTTTGTTATATAGTCATATAGTTGTTGAACGTTATTACTCTGCTCCAAAGAATCAGAGCTATTTGTTACTTCACTTGCAAAAGTGAACTTTGTTAATGATATACTTAATATAAAAAAGATTAGTAAAAATCTTATCATTTTTTTCATATAATACCTCTACATTATTTTTAATATTGCATCTAGTACCCCCATTAATATAGGCATAGCTATGACCAATATTAGTATTTTAGCTGCCAATTCTATTCTACTTGCTATTCCTTGAGCTCCTGCCTCTTTACATATTTCTGTAGCAAATGTAGCTATATATGTTATCCCAACTATTTTTAGTACTAACGTAATATAAAAACTATCTATATCCGCTTTTGAAGACATATCCTTTAAGAATGTAATTACTTCACCTATTGGACTTAATAAAAATAAAAGAAGTAATACTCCACTTACAAGTGATATTTGAGTAGCTACACTAGGCTTTTCTTCTTTAAAATACATAAAAAGAAACAAAGAAACTAAAGAAAAAGCTATAATTTTAATTATGTCCATAATTCCTCCCTAAAACATAAACATGGTTTTAATGGAATCAAATAACTTAGATATTAGATTAATTATCATCAGCAATATGATTACAACTCCCGCTATATTAGTTAATGTTGAAATATCTTCTTTACCTGATGATTTTAGTACCTTTTCTATTATTATTATTAAAATACCTGCTGCCGCTATTTTAAATAGCATGTTAATGTCTAACATAATACCCTCCTAAATTAAAAATATTATAACTACAGCACCTAAACACACCCCTAGATATCTGTACATTTTACAATTTTTCTCTTTTAATTCTCTAGCTTCCTCTATATGATTTTTTAAATTGCTTAAAGTTAAGCTAAATATCTGTTCCTGCCCATATGTCCCAGACTCACCTAATGACTTTGAAAAATCAATTATTAAGTCTAGATCTTCATTTTTTAAATAGAGCTTATCTTTGTACTTGTTTATGCTGTCTTTAAATGCTCCATATACATCATCAGTAAAATTATTAGTTAACAGTTCAGATATATTCTTAAAAAATTCTTTCCATATCCCCTCAACTTTTTCTGTTAGAAATTCAAATACTTCTGGCAGAGGAGTATAGACGTATAATATTTGATTTTGCATTAACACTAATGATTTTTCCAAAGTTCTTAAATGTGTATATCTCTTTATGAAGCTTTCACCTAAGCTGAATCCTAAATATGTTGAGCATATAAATATTCCTAGAAAAAGAATACCTTTAATCACACTCTTCCCTCCCCCAATTCTTTTATCTGTTCAATGGTTCCAGGTCCCTTATTATTACTAAGTACTACAACTCTTTTTATAACTCTATTTATCAAGAGATCTTTGAATATCTCTCTGTTATATAAATCCTTTATTCCATATCCATGTATGGATGTTATAATATTAACTCCTGAACTAAATGCCTTTATAAGTGCATCCACATCCTTACTTGTACCTATTTCATCACAGATTATAACTTCTGGGGACATACTCCTTATTGCCATAAACATTCCTTCACTTTTTATACAATTGTCAAATACATCTGTTCTAATTCCTAAATCCATTTGAGGTATGCCTTTAAAACAAGCCCCAATTTCACTTCGTTCATCTATAACAGATATTTTTTTTCCTTTAAATCCTCTAGAACTTATTCCGTTTGATAAGGTTCTAGTTATGTCTCTTAAAAGGGTGGTCTTCCCACACTTAGGGGGAGAAATTATTATAGTATTAATAACATTATTTTTACTTGTTATATATGGAATAACTGAATCTGCTGCTCCCAATATTTCTTTAGTAACTCTGATATTTAAAGATGAAATATTTCTTATGGTTTTTACTTTTTCTTTTTCTATAACCCATTCACCTGTTAATCCAATTCTATGTCCACCCTTTATAGTTATAAAACCTTGCCTTATGTCTTCTTCAAAAGCATACATAGAATATTTAGATACTCTCTGTGTGATTGTTTTTAAATCTTCGTATCTACAGATATAATCAATAACTTTTTCTCCTACATTGGTTTCAAGTATTAGAGGTAATCCAACCTTAATTCTAAGCTCCTGCAAAATATTCATATCAATTTGCCTTATTTTATTTAATATAGTCTCTGGTAATATCTCTATTATTGAATTATATCTATCCATAACATCACCTCCACTTACAATAAATTCTATTTATGTTTTTCCAAAAATATAACTACATAAATAAAATATGTAAAATAAAATTACATAAAAAAAAGAATGCCACTCCTATTTAAATATAGTCATGTGACATTCTTTTTTTATTCTATGCTTTCTCCACAAAATGGACAAGGAATTATTTCGTTATTCACTAAAGCACTTTTTTCTATAAATATTGGCTTATTACAATTACTACAAGTTACTTCCTCAAAACCTTCATCAAAATCCTCTAGATCCTCTAAACTTACTTCTTCAAATAAATCATCTTGAATTTCAGATAAATCACTATTTAAAAACTCTACGTTCTCTTGTAAAGTTTCTATATTTACTTCAATTTCTTCTAATCTATTATTAAACCCTTTTAATATATTAGAAAATGAATCTAAGATTTTTTTATCAGTTTCAGGAATAGCCTTAAGTAGTAATTCTAAATTTTCAAGTTCATCTCTAAAATTCATAATTACACTTCCTCACTTATAATAAAAGGGCTAAGTCTTATGACTTAGCGCTAATATTATACTCTTTCCATGTAGTCCCCAGTTCTAGTGTCAACTCTTATAACATCACCTTCATTAACAAACATAGGTACATTTACTACAGCTCCAGTTTCTACAGTTGCTGGTTTTAATGCATTTGTACTTGTATTACCTTTTACTCCTGGCTCAGTTTGAGTTACTAATAATTCAACAAAGTTAGGTGCTTCAACAGAGAAAGCCTCTCCCTTATAGAATTTAATAATTGCAAACATATTTTCTTTTAAGTACTTTATTGCTTCTTCTACTTTTTCAAAGTTAAGTGGAATTTGCTCAAAAGTTTCTTGATCCATGAAGTAATATAATTCTCCATCAGAGTACAAATATTGCATTTCTTTTCTTTCTATAACAGCTTCTTGGAATTTTTCAGTTGGGTTAAATGTTCTGTCTACAACTCCGCCTGCAATTACATTTCTTAATTTTGTTCTAACAAATGCAGCTCCTTTACCTGGTTTAACATGTAAAAAGTCTAAAACAGTAAACACTTGTCCATCAAATTCAAAAGTAGCGCCTTTTCTTAAATCACTAGCTGATATCATTAAGTTTCCCTCCAAAATGTATTAATTCATTATATATTATAACCCCTTATAAATAAATCATACTAATTAAATTACCTAGATAAGGGTTATTTATTATATTTAAACAACAATGATATTTTATCAAAACTCTTGTTTGAATGCAATTCTTTTAAGCAATTTATTCATTTTTATGAAGATTTCTGTATTCTACATAAGAATTAAATACTATTACTCCATTCCACTTCCAATTCTCTTGATATTTTTCTATTGATATATTCTCCACTCCATTAATAAATTTGTTTGAGTTTATCTCTTTTATTAATTCTTCAAGCTCTTTCTTTTCTCCTGTTAATGTGGTTGATACTTTAATAATATCTTCTTTAAACTCTTCTTTTTCTATAATTAGATTATCTATTTTATCTAAAGACTCTTTGACATTCTCATAACTTATAGGAATATTGACTTTATTAGGTATATCTTTAGCGGGGGCTTTATAATTAATAGCTATTATATTTCCTATAGAAAAGATTATTAAAAGAGTAAGTTTAACCAGAACTTTTTTATTCATTTAACACACCCTTTATTTCATCAAAATCTTCGCCGTGATTTACAGATTCAATTTTTATCTTCTTATTTTTATATAATTCCTGAAACATCTTATCATTATTATCTAGTTTTGAAGTTTTTATAATAAAATTGTAATTATTAATCTTAATTTCGCTATTTAATTCACTAGCTTTATCCATCACTATTCTTATTTTATCTATTGGTATTAATTCACCTTTTACATTAACAGTTAAGTTTTTTTCTTCTTTATTAAAAACTTGAGTTTTAATATTAGAAACTGCTAGGGGAATGAGTAATAAATTTATAAGTAGTAATAATTTTATAATTTTCTTAACCCTAAATTCACTTTTTACTTTCTCCTTATCCTCATAATCTAAGGGTATAAAATTTTTAAACTTCCTCACTTCTAACTTCCACCTCTTCCATAGCTAAAACTTTATCTAAATAACCTTTTTCAATATTACCGAATTTAAATTCTATTTTATCTTCTTTTTCTTTTAACATTTTTGTCTTTGACAACTTTATATAATTATTAAGCTCTCTAAACTCATTAAGATTAATATTTTTACTATAAACCAACTCATCTTCATCTATAGCTAATAAAAACAATCTCCCAAAATCCGAGTGTATAATTATTTTTTTATTATTCTTTTCCTTAGATGCATAGGGCTTAAATAATATATTTTTCTTTGGTGAATATTTCTTTAAAAGCATAAACTCATATGGTTTTATAGCAATTATCCGTCCACTCTCCATTAACTTATCTAAAATCATAGGTTTATCTATGGAGTATAATATTAAGTCATTGGATTTTTTGTTTTTAATATAATGAAACAATTTGTCTTTTGGGTTATAAAAATTTTCATCTATTACCTTTTCAATAGTTTCATTTTTATTTAACATTACTTTAATTACTTCCATTCTTGTATTAATTAAAATAACCTTGAGTTTACCCTTTAATTCCTTTTTGTATTTGTCAAACTCAGTCAACTTAAACTTCCTTTTTTGATTAGAAAAAGTAATGTAATTGTCATCTATAATGATTTCTTTTGAACCTATCATAGTTCTTACACTCCTTCATAATATTTAGTTAAACTTATTATTATCTTTTCATCTTCAAATCGATAACTTAGCCTGTTTTTTATTGTTCCTTCTTTTATTTTTCTCTCTATGTATATACAATCTTGCCCATTATCATAATAAATTTTACTTGTACCTAATGTTTCTACTATCCTATTGTTTATAAGATAGCTTTTTAATTCCTCAGTATTTGTTATATTGGTTTTATCTATCTTTTTTATATAATTATTAACTAATGTTAGTTCACTCTCTTCAAAAACTTCTGTAGAGTTATATTTATATGGATATATGTAGCTTTTAGCAGAATTAATTGTCATTATTTTATATATTAAAGTTACAATTATTGATATTGCCACTAAATACACGGGGACAATTAATAATACATTGCCCTTTTTAGATTTTAAAAACTTCTTCATATACATTTTCCTCAATACTAATTTTTATATAGACTAATTTTTGTTTTTTGACAACTTCAAAATCACTTATTCCTGTTATTATCTTATTTACAGTTAGTAGCCTATTGCCTTCATAATAACATACCGCTAAATCTGCTCCATTATATAAGGTTATTTTAGATGTTTCATTGTCATTTTCATTTATTGCTATTGTTTTATTATTTTCAACTTCTATATTTTTAAGCTGTCCTTTGCTTAATCTACTTGAAATAGATATTATTCCATTAGTGACCATGTCTTCTTCTATTGATCTTTTTATATAATCTTTTCGAAATTTTACCAGGTTAAAGATTACTCCTATCATCAATGTAATTAATACAGTTCCTATGGAAATATACACAATAACCTCAATTAATGTAAAACCTTTTTTCTTCATAGCTCCAAGTTCTCCGATATATAAACTAACTCTCTTAAGTCTAAGTCATGAGAGTTCTCCCCTTTTAATGAAATTTCTAAAGAAATTACATCTGAATTTTTATGCGCATCCACTTGTACAAACTTTTTATCATTTATCAAATTATTATCCAGAAGGTCTTTAATATTACTTACCTTCATTTTATCTAAAATCAAATTTTCTTCATTTATATAAAAAGTACTACTTTCCCCTATTTTGTCTTTCATTTCATTGTATTTAGAGTTATATCTAAGTTCTCCTACTACACTCTTGAAAATTACTGTATTTTTTCTTACATCATTTCTAACCTTATACATCTTATTAGCTTTAATCATAGCTTCAAAAGATATTACTATAACTATTGCTATTACTGCAATTACTATAGGTATTTCAATTAATACATTGCCTTTCTTTTTACTTAACATTTAATGTTTCACTTCCTACTGTTATAGATATCCCTGCTACATTTTCTCCTTCAAACTTTAGATATATCGTAGTGGAAATATCTATTTCACCTTTATTATTTATTTTAAAAGTTTTCTTTGAATTACTTGTATAATATTCATAACCTTTAGGTAACTCGTAAGTTCTACTAAAGCCGCTAGCATAAATATAGATTTTGTTCTTATCTATAACTCCATTAAGATAAGTTTCATTATATTTACTATAAAGCTTACCATAACAAAGTAAATCCTCAGTTAAATATACTACCGTCTGTGCTTCTTGCTCTTTAGAGATTTTTATCATAGGTTTAATTATAGTCATAGTAGTTGCTGCAAAAAGGCTCAAAATAGCTAAAGCACATATTACTTCAATTAATGTAAAACCTTTCTTCCTCATATTTTTATTCCTTGATATAAAGGCATAAGAAATGTTAATACTATCCCTACAATGAGAAAACTAATTATTAATATAAATGTTGGTTGTATTGCACCTGATATCTTTTTAGTTTTTTGCACTAAATTTTCCTCTGATTTTATCATTGCTCTATTTATATTCTCACTAAGTTTTCCTATCTCTTCCCCAATACTAATTACCGCTAAAGTATATTCTGAAAATATTTTTTCTTGTTTTAGTGTAAACTTTAAAGACTTTCCTTTAAGTAACCCATCATTTATTTCTTTTATATGACTTTTAATTAATGGATTTTTAATTTCTTTTGAAAACTTGCTAAAAGCCCTTTGTAGATTTATTCCACTCTCAAAAATCATGTTGAGCATCATAAGCATAATATACTCTTTATATTGAAAAACAATCTTTAATTTTAATATATTTCTAATTGCTAATTCCTTTAAAAAATAAACTACAACTACGTAAGGTATCACTATCCCATAGCTAACTGTATATAGATAGAAAATAAGAGTATTTTTGTCTGCAAATTCTCTAAGATTAAATAGTTTTCCAAGAAGCCATGATGGAACGATTTCCATGGAGGCATACATTTCACTGAAACTAGGAACTAACATTATAAATAAAAACACAACCATAATTACAAGCATTAAAAATAATATAATAGGGTATGCCAATGAACTTATTACTTGCTTCTTAAATGAATATAGCTTCTTATAATAATTTGATAATTGTATTAAAACTTTATTTAAGCTTCCTGTTTCTTCTGCTATTGCTACTAATTCATTGCATAACTTTGGCATTGAATCCTCACTCTTAAAGGCTTCTGATATGCTGTGTCCACTTTTTATATTCTCTTTCATCCTGTTTATTATTAATTTATTTCTACTACCATCTATTCCATCTTCAAGTATGTCCATGGCTGCTAAAATATTTATGCCACTATCTATCATTTCTGAAATATTAATTAAAATATAACTCAAATTCTCATAGTTTATTTCTTTTCTATTAATCTTCATAAATATCACCATCTACAAATTCTCTAAAACCGTCAAAATCAATTACTCCTTGTTCCAAATACTCTAGGCATTTATTCAAATGTTCTGAATCACTTGAAAAATCATAACTTCCTGATAAATATTTTCTTATCTTTTCTCTGTTTTCACTATTCATCAAAAGTAAATCATAAACCAAAACTCTGCCTGAATATCCTGTATTATTGCAATATTTACATCCATTTTTCTTAAAGTATCTACTATTTTTAAGTTTATATTTTTTTATTAAATCTTCTTCTACATAAAATTCTTTTTTGCATTTATCGCACAATCTTTTAATTAGTCTTTGGGATATTACTCCAATTATAGAATCTACTATTAAATACTCTTCAACTTTCATCTCTTTTAATCTTTTAAATACTTCGTAAGAACTTTTAGTATGAATTGTTGAATACACTTTGTGACCTGTAATAGCCGCTCTAACAGCTATCTTAGCTGTTTCTTCATCACGTATCTCGCCAACCATAATAATGTCTGGGTCTTGTCTTAAAATGCTCCTTAAGCCAGAATGAAAGGTAATATCACCACTCTCATTTCTGCTAACATTAACTTGATTTATTCCATTAATAAGAACCTCTACAGGATCCTCTATTGTCATAATATTTAAGTCCTTACTATTTTCCTTTTTCAAAATAGAATAAAGCGTCGTAGATTTTCCAGACCCAGTGGGCCCATTTATTAAAATCATGCCACTATTCATAGAAATTAATTTATTTATATATTCTAAGTCTCTTTTATCAAAGCTCAAGGATTCAAGATTTTTATCATCTTCATTGTTGTACATTATTCTTATAACTATCTTTTCCCCATAATAAGTAGGCAAGGATGATATCCTTAAATCCAAAAAATTTTCGTTATAATTATATACCATCTTTCCATCTTGAGCCTTCAGCTTGTCAGCTATGTCCATATTACCTTTAACTTTAATTCTTGAAACTACTGCCTCATATTCTTCACGAGTAATCTTATAACAAAGTATAAGAGACCCATTTAGTCGAAACCTAATATTAACTTCTTTTTCAAATGGCTCAAAATGTACATCTGAAGCATTTTTATCAATAGCATCACTTATTATATTTTCTTCTATGTATTTGTTTCTGTCATGAATTTTAACACCAAAGCCATCATATATGAGCTTGGTTATATTTTCTTTATCAATTTTTACCGGAACAATGGCTTCAGAAAGATTTTGCTCTAAATACCTTATATATTCTTTTTTTATTTCCTCCATACCAACGTAAATCTTCCCCTTGAATCTCCCTAGGGGTAAAATCTTATACTTCTGACATATTTCAAAGGGTACTTTATTGAGAAGGGTTATGTCTATTAAATTAAGCGAAATAGATTCAATATTTTTCATAAGATTCACCTCTTAACTATAATACTTGACTATTTTTCACAAAATAAACATAAAAAAAGAAACAAACTTAAATTTAGTTTGTTTCTATAAAGAAATACTTCCCTACTTTTTTAGAAATGATTTTTGTACCCTTATCTACTGTACTATAAACATAAACATCTTCATCTTCTTTAATATTTTCATATCCTATAAACAATATATTTCCATCTTTATCTTTAATCATCCCTCTATCAGGATCTATTTGCCTAGGAAAATCATATATTACTCTTTTTAGTTTACCATCTATAATACTATATATAGAGATACCACTGCTTTCTTCTTCCCCTAATATATATATACTTCCTGCTTCTTCAGCTACGGAACTAATATACTTAAATTTATCTGTAATTTTGACTAAGCTTTTATCCTTTATGGAAAATCTATTTACTTCTTTTTTTCCATTTAAAGAATTGAGCATAAAGTAAATATATTCATCAGTCAATTGCATATATTCTATTATTCCTTGCTTAAGCTCATACAATAAAGTTTCTTCATCTGAGGATATATTATAAGAATATATCCCATTTTTATTTTCCTTATCATTAATTCCATAATAAATGATAGTATTATTATCTTTCCAAAAGTAGTTTTCACCTGATATTAAAGTGTTTATTTCCAAGGGAATATCTTTTTCATTAGAGCTATCAAATATAGAAAACTCAACTTCCTCAGCTTCATTATATTTCTTATACAAAACCTTATTCCCTTTTGGAGACTGTTTAGCACTAAATAAATCGGTGAAATCTTTTAATGTATATTCTTTATTATTTATCCCTAAAACCAACTTTTTTTCTTCAGAAATCTCTGAAGTTTTTAAATATGAGTTAGTTTCTTTTCTATAGGATAAAACATATCCGTCTTCATTTTTTGAAAGAACTTCATTTTTATAAATATCGCTAATTAAAGATATCTTTCCATTCCTATCATAAATTACACTTACTTTATTAATTCCTTCATAGTTTTTAAAGGTTATTTCATTCTCAGGTTTATTGTTTTCAACTTGTGTATTTTTACATGAAACAAAAAGAAGGCATGAGGTTATTATAAAAACACATATCAACCTAGCATTCTTCATTTTGTTAGTTTATATATATACCTCTCCATTACAAATAACTTCCGCATTTCCAATCATATATACTCCTTCCGTTTCAATTAATACTTCTAAAACCCCACCTGGAACATGTACCTTAACCTGTTTATTTGTATATCCTTTATCAAAAGCCGCAACGGCCGCAGCACAATTTCCAGTACCACAAGCTAAAGTTGCCCCTGCTCCTCTTTCCCAAGTTCTCACTTTTATATTATCCCTATCAAGTACCTCACAAAAATTAACATTTGTTCCTTCAGGAAAAATTTCATGTTTTTCAATTGCTCTACCTTCCGTTATATCTGTTTCTTCTTCTTCAAATATAACAGTATGTGGAACTCCTAATAACATAGATGTAATATTATATTCTTTATTATTTGCATGTAGTTCAAAATCTTTTAATTTTTCTTTTATTTTTACTGGTATTTTATTTGGTTCATAACTAGCTTTACCCATAAACACCTTTATTTCAGAGATTTGATCTCCAATAAGCTTTATATCCACATCCTTAAGTCCATCGCCAGTCATTATTTTCATCTTGCTCTTTTTAACAATTTCTAAATCATATATGTACTTTATGAAGCATCTTAAGCCATTACCACACATAGCTGCATATGAGCCATCAGAATTAATTATAACCATTTCTGAATCCGCTTCCTTGTTATTCCTAACTAAAAGTACTCCATCTGCTCCAATACCAAAGTGTCTATGACATACCTTTTTAGCTAGCTCACTTTCTTTCCCTAAAAAAGTCTCATTTCTATCATCAATTACAATAAAATCATTTCCATTTCCATGCATCTTATAAAACTTCATTTCTTTACCTCCACCTTGATACAATTATTTTAAACGTGTATACTAAATTTATATGTTTTTTGAAAGGAGACTACAATGGCATTAGATGGTGTTTTTCTACACAATTATATAAATTATTTAAGACCACTTTTATTGAATGCAAAAATAGATAAAATAAATCAACCTGAAAAAGATGAGATAATTTTTACATTAAGAACTGGAGGAAAAAACAGAAAACTATTAATTTCTTCCTCAAGTAACTATCCTCGTATTCATTTTACTAAAGAATCTAAGGTAAATCCACTAAAAGCCCCAATGTTTTGTATGGTTTTAAGAAAATATTTAACAAATGGTAAAATAAGAGAAATTACTCAATATGAAAATGATCGTATTTTAAGCATACTTATTGAGTCTACAGATGAGCTGGGATTTGATTCAGTTTATAAACTAATAATAGAAATAATGGGTAGACATAGTAATATAACTTTAGTAAGAGATAGAGATAATAAGATTATGGAATCTATTAAACACATAACCTCAGAAATCAATTCCTATAGAGTTCTTTTTCCTGGAATAAGCTACGTTTATCCACCTGAAAGCAACAAACTTAATCCTCTATCATTTACTTATGATGAATTTAATAGTTTCCTAGCCACAAAAGACTTAAAGTTTAACTCAAGTTTTTTTAGTAAGACTTTTACTGGTGTTGGTAAGGTTTTAAGTGAAGAACTTTATTCTAATAGTTTAAATAAGAATATGGAGGAAGTTTATAATTACTCTCAAAAGTTTTTCAGCGATATTTTAAATGAAACCTCTTTTACTTTATATAATCAAAATGGGGAATTAAAAGATTTTTATTGTTTAAATTTAAATATCTATAAGGATTTAAATAAGGAAATTTATGAAGATCCATCAGAACTTCTTGAAAATTTCTACAAACAAAAAGATAAACAAGATAGATTAAAAGGTAAAGCTAGCGATATACAAAAGATAATAAATACCAATATAGAGAGATGTAATAAGAAGTCTAAAATACTTAATGCTACTATAGAAGATTGCTCTACTAAACAAGATTTTAAGATTAAAGCAGATATTTTAAGCTCCTATATTTATAATATAAAAAAAGGTGATAAAAAAGTCAGCTTATTAAATTTTTATAGTGAATCTGAAGATGGATATATAGATATTGAACTTGATGAAAATAAAACTCCATCAGAAAATATTCAATACTATTATAAAAAATATAATAAGTTAAAAAAATCAGAGCAATCTGCTTTTGAACAATTGGAGAAAAATGAAGAAGAGTTTAATTACTTAACCTCTGTTTTGTCTAACTTAAACAATTCAGAAAGCTATGACGATATTGAAGAAATAAAAAATGAATTAATAGAAACAGGTTATATTCGTTTTAAGAAAAGTTCAAAAAAGGATAAAAATAAGGTTTCTAAACCCTTGCATTTTATCTCTAGTGACGGATTCCATATTTATGTTGGAAAAAACAATATTCAAAACGACTATTTAACCTTAAAATTTGCAAATAAAGAAGATATATGGTTTCACACAAAAAATATTCCTGGCTCACATGTAATTATTAAAGGTAGTAACCCTTCTGAAGTTACAATTAAGGAAGCCGCTAATTTAGCTGCATTTTATAGTAAAGGAAAGTTATCTTCTAATATTCCGGTTGACTATACACCTGTTAGATACATAAAAAAACCTAACGGCTCAAAGCCTGGAATGGTTATATATTCTCAAAATAAAACCATTTATATAAGTCCTTCTGAGCCTAGGATTAATAAAATTTAAGTATTTTTAACTACATCCCTGTAAAAGTGGTTTTTTAAGAGATTCAAGAAAAGAAGAATTCAAGAATTCTTCTTTTCTTGCTTTCTTGCTTTCTTGCTTTCTTGCTTTCTTGCTTTCTTGCTTTCTTGCTTTCTTGCTTTCTTGC
>NZ_JAKGTG010000043.1:0-35868 GCF_022324845.1 Clostridium sp. YIM B02506 | reverse complement strand
ATAAAAAAAAGCAGGGCATGTATTTCTACATACTCTACTCTTTGAGTGTATCATCTTAACTTAATGACATTGGGTGCTTAAGTTACCTTCTTTTTTATTGCATAGGAAAGTACCTTCCTCCTATGCAATAAAAAATGCAAGGGGTGCAGGGGAGGTTGTGCTCCCCGCCTCTTAAGGAGGGTGCTCAGACACGAAGTGTCGTCGAAGGGAACCATAGGGTTCCCTAGCGAAGTGGCGCTAGCCACTTTTTTTATATTTGGTATAATTAAAGTAATAACTGTATAAAGGGGTAAATCATGGATTTGAGGGTTAAAGATATTATAACAATAGTTGATTATATA
The DNA here is from genome assembly GCF_022324845.1 of Clostridium sp. YIM B02506. Lineage (NCBI taxonomy): Bacteria > Bacillati > Bacillota > Clostridia > Eubacteriales > Clostridiaceae > Clostridium > Clostridium sp. YIM B02506. The sequence continues at coordinate 35,527 of NZ_JAKGTG010000043.1, read as the reverse complement.
GTTTTTACAATAATACTTATTATCTTAGCATTTTTAAGTGGGAGTAATTTTTTATTAATTATAACTTATCTTCTTTTTCTTACCTGTTTCACCATAAGAACTTATTTTTGTTATGAAAAAGAGCGAGGAATTGCAAAACATATATTATTAATTTTAGAGGTAATGATAATATGGTTTATAAATTATAGTTCTAAAAGTTTAATAGCTATGATTTTATATTTATTTTTAGTAGACAGTATAATAATTAATTTTAATAAAAAACAAGGATACATATATTCAATATTAGTGTACTTGATGAATTTTTTATCTGCAATTATTATGTTAGAAGAAAAAATAAACTTGATTCCAGTATTTATATTAGTAACAGTACCCATATATACTATATTTATAATTATATTTAAGCTTATAAACTATTTATTATTTCAGAATAAGATAATAGAAGAATCTTTGAAAGAAATTACCGTTAAAAAGATAGAAAAAGATGAGGTCTATGGGCACTTAAGCGAGGCTTATGAAAAAGTTGAGCTTATGACAGCTAATTCTGAGAGAAACAAAATAGCTAGGGAAATTCATGATACAGTTGGACATACTCTTACAACTGTTTTGGTTGAAATGGAAGCCTCCAAAAGGCTTATGGATAAGGATATTATTAAGGCTAAAGAAAAGTTGAGTTTAGCCCAGGAACAAGTTAGGAAAGGTCTTAATGATATAAGAAGTTCTGTAAGAATTTTAGAACAAGGAAAGGAAATTATGGACTTTTGGGATTCTTTGAATACTTTTATAACAGAGTGTGAAATGCATTCAGATATTATTGTAAAAAGTCATATAGATAGTGATGTGAATGTTTATGATAGTGGGAAAAAGGTTATTTATAGAGCGCTTCAAGAAGGATTAACTAATGGAATTCGACATGGGAAAAGTACTGCCTTTATTTTTAAGTTATTTGAGAGAGACAATTCAATTAACTTCTCTTTAGAGGATAATGGTATTGGGGCTGTAGCGTTAACTAAAGGTTTTGGGCTTAGATCCATGGAGGAGCGTGTAAAAGAGCTAGGTGGACAACTTGATATATATTCAGAAGAAGGCGAGGGGTTTTCTATTTATATAAAACTGCCATTAGTTGAAGGAGGAAAAATAAATGATTAGAGTAGTTATAGTGGATGATCAAAGGTTAATGAGAGATGGATTAAAAACTATATTAGAACTTCAAGATAATATAGAAGTTATTGGCACTGCTTCTGATGGAAGAGAAGTAATTGATATATGCAGAACATGTACTCCAGATGTTATTTTAATGGACATAAGAATGCCTGGAATGAATGGGGTAGAGGCCACCAAGATAATAAAAAACAGTTATCCAGAGATTAAAATATTAGCTTTAACAACCTTTGATGATGAAGAGTATATTATTGATGCACTAAATTATGGAGCGTCGGGGTATATGTTAAAGGATATAGATGGAGATGCCCTAATTAAAGCAATAGAAGATGCTTATGATAATAAATACATACTCCCATCTACAATAGCATCTAAGTTGGTAAATAAGCTTATAAGTAACAGTACAAGTGATAAAAAAGAAGAAAATCTAAAAGGTCTATTTACTGATAGAGAACTTGAAGTTGCAAAGATGCTTTCACAAGGTTTTACAAATAAGCAGATATCATCCTCTCTCTTTATATCGGAGGGAACTGTAAAAAACAATGTAAGTAATATATATTCTAAGATACAAATATTTGATAGAACTTCAGCAGCATTATATTTGAAGGATATATTAAAATAAATGACCACGGTAACTAGTATGTAGTGACCGTGGTTACTATTATTTATGAAGGAATTTTTATATTATATTTATAAGAAGTGAAGGGAGGAGTAAAATGAAGCCTTTATCTGTTAGTAAATATATAAAAAATAATAAGAAGCCCTATATAACTTCAATAATAGCTATAGCTTTATCTATTATTTTAGGATATGGAGTGGAGTGTTTTATAGAGTCTATATCAGAAAGCTCATATTCATCTCAAGTGAAGCCATTAGAAAAGGCATTTACAATAAGTAGAATTAGTGATAAAGAGATATCTTTAGAGTATGTAGATAAGTTAAAGAAAAGTGATCTTGTAGAAAAGTTAATACCTACAAAGATATCTTATGTGAAATATTCTACCCAGGGAAGTGTCAGTAATGTAAGAATATTTTCTATACTTCCAGAGGATAGAGAATATTTTATGAATGAATATGACATTACTCTTGAAAAAGGGAGCCTTCCAGAAGAGGAACAAAAAGAGATAGCTATAGATGAGAGAGTAGCTACAAATAATAATGTATCTATTGGGGATAGTTTAGGAGATAGCAAAATTGTAGGGATTTTAAATAGTAAATATTTTTTATCCTTAAGCAGCTATTCGTCTACTTCTGATGAATTTAGTAGATATAAAGATATTAGTAAAGATGATTTGATAAAAAATGAGATGTTGATATTTCCTAATGATGATAAAAGAGATGATTTAGATAAATTAATAAGGACATTCTCTAAAAAGGATATAAATTATAGCATATTATCAGAGGGAATTGAAAAATATCAAAGTGGAACGGCATCTTCAAAACAAATACTGGATGCACTTTTTGTTCTTATAGTTATTGTTATGGTGGTTACTTTATCAAGCTCTAAATATGCACAATTTATAAATAGAAAAATAGAGTTTGGCATATTAAATGCTTTAGGATATAGCAGAGGAATGTTGATGAAAAGAGCATTAAAGGAAGTGTTGATATTTAATTTATCTGGATTTGTAGTAGGCATTATATTAGGAGTAGCTACTAGTTTTATTGTAACAAAAGCAGCTTTTACTGATCTAGGAGCAATTGGCGTGTTTATAAGCATTAAGGGTATAGTAATATCTTTACTGACACCAGCCTTTACAGCTTTATTTACATTAATACCAATTTACAGAGTTTTAGGTAAATTAGATGCTATAACTATCATTGAGGAGGGATAAAATGATTTTTAATATAGAAAATTTAAATATGATATATGATATGGAAAAAGAAGCTATGACCTATGCGGTAAAAAATATAAATTTAAGTTTAGAAAACAATAAAATGATAGGAATTATGGGACCTTCAGGAAGTGGAAAAAGTTCATTGATTTATTCAATGGCTGGATTAAAGAAACCAACTTCAGGAAAAATATCTTATAATGGACAAGACTATGAAGGCATGAGTTTAAATACTTTAGCAAAGCTAAGAAAAAAAGATTTTGGATTTATATTTCAGAGACATTTTTTAATTGAATACATGAGTGTTCTTGATAATATATTAGTTCCTATAAACTCTAATTCAAAAGCTGACAAGCAAAGAGCAATAGAACTTCTAGGCAGGATGGGAATAGAGAATCTGTATAATAAAAAACCTTCAAAACTTTCAGGAGGGCAAAGACAAAAGGTTGCAATTGCTAGAGCTCTTATAAATAATCCTAAGGTGATTTTTGGAGATGAACTTACAGCTGCTTTAGATCATGAAAGTTCTTCAGAAGTAATGAAGATGTTAGATGAATATAAGAAAAATGCTCTTATTGTAATTGTTACTCATGATAAAACTATTTTAAAAGATGCAGATGCAATAGTTAATATTTGGGATGGAAGTATAACTTCCATTGAAGAAAAAGAGAGGTGATAATATGAGGCCACTTTCTCCACTAAAATATATATTAGCTAATATTAAAAAAGTTTTAATAACTATAATAACTGTAGCTATAGGTGTTTTTGTAGTATATTTTTATTCTTTAATAAGTGCAACAACAGAGGAATTAGTTGATCTGACAGGTGGTAACTTTGTAGAGAATCATAGTATAGTATACTCTAAAAGTAATGTTGAGATTCCAAAGACCATAATAGAAGATCTTAAAAGTAGTAGTAATACAAAGCTTTTAATTCCAATTAAACCTATTGCAGGTAGCCTTAAATATTCTTTAGGTTTAGGTTCTTCAAGTTTTGATATTGAAAATTTATACAGCGAGGATATAGTAGGCTTGATGGACGCTCTGGATCAAAATATTGTTGAAGGAAGTGTTCCTAAAGAAAATTCAAATGATATTCTAATTCATTTAAGATATGCTAAACAAAACAATCTTAAAATAGGTTCAATAATAAATGAAGATAATTCAAACTTAAATAAAGAATATAAAGTTTCGGGAATAATGGATGGAGAGAATATAATAGCCATAGTAAATACAGATAGTGAAATGAAAAGAGAAGAGGCTTTTACAAGGGGATTTATTTATAGTACTTATGATAATAGTAGTAAAGACATGAGTGCTATAAAAGAGAAGCTTCCTGTAGATATAGATGTGATAGATTATAAATATATGGAAGACAATTTTAAAGAAATGATGATAGGTATGAATTCTCTTAGTTATATAATGAGTACTTTTATAATTATAGTTTTGTGTATAACATTAGGAAATTTAAATTACATTATATTTAAAAATAGAATTAGCGAATTTTTTATAATGCACGCCATGGGATATAAAAATGCAACATTAATGACTAAATTATGGAGAGAAAATCTAATCTTGTGCTTAGTAGGATATGGCTTAGGTATATTTATGTGTATTATGACAGTTAGTATATTAAATTTAACTATATTTAATCCAGTTGGAAAACCATTTTTACTGTTAAGTAAGTCTGGATTTATAGCATCTTTTACAATACCTTTATTTGTATCGTTATTTAGTTTAATTCCATGTTTGACTTCAAAATACAGAGATAAAATAAATATAGGTTAATAATATTTTTATAAAAAGGAGTTTATGTTAAAACTCCTTTTTATGTTTTGCGAATAGTTAATAAATACTTTATAATATTGTTTAGATAAAGTAGGAGGGGTATTTATATGAATGAAGTTATTTATCGATTGTTATTTTTGGTTAATTCTAATAAAGAAAAAGATATATATTACACAATTGCATGGACGATGCTGAATAATATAAAAAAAGTTCCCAAATTAAATATAAATCAATTGGCAGATATGTGCTATACGTCATCAGCTACAATAAGTAGATTTATCAAAAAATTAGAATATGAGAGTTTTAGTGAATTTAAAGAACAGGTGGATTTGAATTTAAAATATTATAGGCTTAAAGCTTCTTTTAATCCTAAATTTATACAAGAGAAATCATCAAACCCAGATGAACTTACAAATGATTTTTATGATTTAGTTATTAATAATTTAAAACAAACCTCTGAAAATTTAGATATAAGAAAACTAGATAAATTGGTTGAGTATATATATAGATATAAAAAAATTGCTTTTTTTGGTATGCAGTTTTCTCAATATATTTCTATGGAGATACAAACCATGCTTTTGATGCTTGGTAAATTAGTAACGGCATTTGTTGATATGCAGGAGCAATATCAGTATGTTGATGATATGGATGAGAATTCTCTTGCTATAATTTTAACAGTGGCTGGAAGAGTAGCTAATACAGAGCTTATTAAAAGGATAAAAAATAAAAAAGCAAAACTTGTAATAATAACTCAAAATCCAAACACTCAATATATGGAAGAGGCTGATTTGGTGTTGTTATACGGGAATCCAGATGTTAAAAGTATAGAATCGTTAGTAGGAGGCAGATATGCACTTTTAAGCGTAATCGATATGATTTATTATAGATATGAGTCTTTGTATAATCACACTAAATAAAAATAGGAGGAAATATTTTTGAGAAAAATATGGTCACTTATTCTGATCTTATCGGTTACCGTAAACCTTTTTACTGTTTCGTGTAATAAAAATATAAAAAATGATAAGACGGCTAAAGTTGTTGAAGAAATTAATATAGATGAAGAGCAAGATTTTAAAGAAGTTGAGAGTAAGAAAGACGTTGATATATCAAATGAAATAGAGAACGAAGAACAAATAGAAGAACCTAAAGAAATTAATGGCTTTGTTTTATTACAGGAAATGGATAAAGATTTTGTGATAGATTTAAGATACGCAACAGAAAATAATTTTACTAAACAAAAAGTTTATCCTAATGACATATGTGTATTAAGAAAAGATACTGCAGTGAAGTTAGTAAAGGCAAATGAAGAATTTAAAAAACTAGGATATAGAATAAAAATTTGGGATGCGTATAGACCAGTTTATGTGCAAAGAATATTTTGGAACATAGAGAAAGACAGTAGATTTGTTGCAAATCCAGATAACGGTGGCTCAATACATAATAAAGGCTGTGCTGTTGATATTACCCTTGTTGATAAAGAAGGGAAAGAATTGATGATGCCGTCTAGTTTTGATGACTTTTCAGAAAAGGCGTATAGAGGTAACACTAATATGAGTGATGAGGCTAAAAGTAATATGAGCATTTTAACTAACATAATGGTTCAAAGCGGGTTTAAAATTATTGATACTGAGTGGTGGCATTTTGATGATACTGACTCAGGGAAGTATAATATTGAAGATGTAGATTTAAACCTATTTCTTAACTAAAAGACAGTATATAGATTTATTAAAAGTAATTCTATATACTGTCTCAATTTTTAAGCTGCTTTATTTAATTTTATTTCATTAAAGTAGCTTTTGGTTTCTCCTATTATTACTTTTCTTAAGCCTACTAATCCAACTAAATTAGGAAGTGCCATTAGACCATTTACTATATCAGCTATAATCCATATTAGTTCAAGTTTCATGAAAATAGATGAAGCAATTGCTACTAGAAATATTATTTTATATGGAAGAATTCCTTTTACTCCAAATAAGTATTCTGTACACCTTTCTCCATAATAATTCCAGCCTATTATAGTTGTGAATGCAAAGAAAATAAGTCCAATTGTGACTATAAATTGACCAATCATCGGAAAGTTACCAAAACCTGCTTTAAAAGCTTCTGTGGTAACTTGCGCACCTGAATATTCAGAGCTATTCCACATTCCTGTTATAACTAAAGTTAGTCCTGTCATAGTACAAACAATTATTGTGTCAATAAATGTTCCTGTCATGGAAATTAAACCTTGTCTAACACAAGATTTTGTTTTAGCAGCAGCAGCAGCTATAGGAGCGCTACCTAATCCAGATTCATTTGAAAAAACACCTCTGGCTATTCCTTTTTGCATTGATGTTAATATAGTAACACCTAGAGCCCCACCAAAGGCCGCAGACGGAGAAAATGCGCTGCGAACTATTAAGGATATAGCGTCAGGTAATTTTGATATGTTTGTAATTAATATTATTAGTGCACCTAATACATAAAATATAGCCATAAATGGAACTATAAGTTCCGCTGCTTTAGATATCTTTTTTATACCACCTATTGTTATTAGTCCTACTATAATTGTTAATAATGCTATTGTAGCAAATTGAGGAACTTTAAATGTAATATTAACTGCGCTTGATATAGAATTTACTTGCGTGAATGTTCCCATTCCTAAGAGTGCAACACATATTCCAAAAAAAGCAAATGCTTTAGCTAACCACTTAATTCCTAACCCTTTTTCTATATAATACATTGGCCCACCTGACATTTGGCCATTTTTATCTACCACACGATATTTTATAGCTAGTAATCCTTCAGCATATTTAGTAGCCATACCAAATAATGCAGCCACCCACATCCAAAATAGTGCTCCTGGACCTCCGGCTGCAAGAGCAGTTGCAACTCCAACTATGTTACCAGTTCCTATTGTAGCAGCAAGAGCAGTACAAAGAGCTGCAAAACTACTTATGTCCCCATCTCCATCATAATCTTCATCTTTAGAAAAAAGATACTTAAATGCTAGTGGTAGTTTGAATATTTGTAGCAAACCTAGTTTTATGGTAAGGTAGATACCTGTCCCAATTAGTAGAATTAGTAAGGGTGGACCCCAAACTAAATCATCAATTTTTGAAAATAATTGTGTTAAGTTTTCCATTAGATTTTAGCCCCCTATTAGTAGTTGTTTTACTATTTTTATAAAATAGATATAAATCACAAAGTAATATCATAAGCGAATTATTTGTAATAGATTTATAAAAATAGAAATAAAAACAGCTTATATTGTTAAATTTAAGCTTGTGATAATGTGATTATATCAAATTTAATCTTATAGTGAAAGAATTAAATTTTTCATCAGTTTTTTTATTAATAATTATCGCGAAATAATATCGTAGTTATAAAATTTTTGTAAAAAATTTAACAATGAATAAAGAGGTATATGAATTAAAACGTAGAATTATAATTTCTATAGGGAGTATAAGGAGGAGTATTATCATGATAAGCAATAAGATAAGAAGGATGAAAATTAATTTAGAATCCTTAGGAATATATAGGAATTTACTAAAGGATTCTGTTATTGAAAAATTGCATAAACTAATTAATTATCTAGATAGGAATGAAAATACAATTAGTGAAATAATTAACTTATATAATGATTTTTATTATGAGCTGATGGAAATTAATAGTGGATTTGGATTAAAACAATATATAATAAATAAGATAATATTAAGCGAAAACATATTTTCAAAGAAGGCTCAAAAAGATAATCTTTGTAATATTGGGTTTTCTATTAAGCAAGCTGTAGCAAATGATTTAGATTCCTTAGAAAGTATAGGGGATTTTACAGCAGAATATATAAAAGAGCTATTTATAGAAGATGAAAGTAATCCATATTTTGAGTTAGATAAAATACAAAATCTTGGGGAATGGGAAACGGAAATTATAGATGATGTATATATTGAAAGTAATTTTATAGTAGATAGGTTTATGAATACTTCTCCTTGGAGTGTTTTAATTAATGATTTAGCTATAGTTTATAAAAATAATGGTATTGGTATATTTGGTGAATACAAAGGTTTCTTATGGGAAGGAAATGAGCTAAAAGGGGTACAGTCATTAGATCCCATAAGACTTGAGGAACTAGTTAATTATGAAAGAGAGAGGAAAATAATAGTAGATAATACTATTTCATTTTTGAAGGGATATAAAGCTAATAATGTTTTATTATATGGTAGTAGAGGAACTGGTAAATCATCTACAGTAAAGGCTTTATTAAATGAGTATTATACAGAGGGACTGAGAGTCATAGAAATTCCTAAACAGTATATAAGTACATTTCCTAAACTAATAGGAATAATAAAAGATATACCGCAAAAGTTTATATTGTTTATAGATGATTTAGCTTTTGGAGATAGTGAAGATACTTATACAGCCCTCAAAGCAGTTTTAGAAGGTGGATTAGAGACAAAACCTGATAATATAATAATATATGCTACATCAAATAGAAGACATTTAGTTAAAGAAAAGTTTAGTGATCGAGATGGTATGAGGTTATCAGGAGCTGGTGACGAAGTCCATGCTGCAGATGCAATGCAAGAAAAACTATCTTTATCAGATAGATTTGGGATAACTGTAACGTTTATATCACCAACTCAAAAGGAGTATTTAGAGATAGTAGATTCTTTAGCTAAAGCTAGAGGGATAGAACCAACAGAAGAAATTCATAAAAGGGCTATTCAATGGGAAATGAGTTACAACGGAAGATCACCAAGAACAGCACGACAATTTGTAGATTGGCTTGAAGGAGAAATTTGTCAAAAAAAAATTAAAACTTAAGTGTGATGAAGTATATAAAAGATCATATAACATATGGTCTTTTATATTTTGTCAAAAAATATAATTAAATAATAGAAATAATTAAAATACAATTGACTAGATAGTAAGAGAATATTAAGATAAAATAAAGTAGTAGAGTAAAATTTTATATAGATATATATAAGGTAAACTCTAAAAATCAATTTTTAACTACGGCGAAATAGGCTGTAGTTTTAGTTTTGTTAATTGACTTAAGGGGGATTAAGACTTGTCAAATTTACTTTTAATAGAGGATGAGAGATATCAAGTAGAATCATTAATTAAAATTATTCAAGAGTTATCCTTAGATATAAATATTTTTCATGCTGATAGTGAGGCTAAGGGACTTGAAATATTAAATAAAGTACCTATAGATTTTTTTTACATAGACATAGAATTAAAGGAAGGTTCTGGTATAAGTTTAGCTAATAAAATAAGAATGATAGATAAATATAAACTTGCTTGGATAATATTTATTACTTCAAATTCTAGCTATATGCTAAATGCTTTTAAAAAAATTCATTGCTACGATTATATTATAAAACCAATTAAAAAAGAAAAAATACAAAATATGACAAAACTTTTATATGAAAATAGTTATGCTAAAGAAGATAATGAAACGAAGTTAGACAAGCAATATGTAGTATTTGAAAGTAGAGGCGTAAGGCTTAAGTTTTATATCGATGAAATCGTGTTTATAGAAGTTAAAATAAGAACTTTAACTGTTTATACAAAATTTGGTGTATACGAGATAGACAAGTTATCTTTGAAAAAAGCTTTAGAGAAAATTAATAGTGAAGATATAGTGCAAAGTCATAGAGCCTACGCTGTTAATAAAAAATATATCAAAGAAATTAGGCAGATATCTGTAACAAGTAGTGAAATATACTTTAGAGGATGCGAAGATAAAGCGTATTTGGGATCTAAATTTAAATTGAATTTTGAAAATATATAGAGGTTGGAGTTGAGAATGTGATTGACAGTATTTTCAATTTTATATTAACATTTATGGAGATAAGTGGGATATTCTTGTTGTGGAGTAAATTTAATGATTTTAAGAGGTACAACTTAATTAAATATATTACTCTAACTATTTTTATGAGTATACTAAATAATATATTGGTATATAGTCACTTAGATTATGTATTTATAATAAATTATGCAGTAATAATTCTATTAGTAAAGTTTTTGTTTAAAAAATCATTTGAAAGTACAATAGTTGAATTTGTTATAACTATTGTTTTAATAATGGTTATGCAACTCTTGGTATTAGCTATATTTAATATATCGACGGATTTATTTAATATAGTATTATTTAACAATCTTGCAGTTAAAGCATTTAGTATAAACACATTAATGATTACTTTTATTTTAATGATAAAAAAATTTGTTTCTTACGACAAAGTTTTAGGTAATAATGGGATAAATATTCAGTTGATATATTTCTATTTAATTAGTTCACTAATATATATATTAGTTATAAAATGTGTATGGGAGGCTGATTACACAATTATAGAAAAAAATATAGTAATATTTATAGTGATATTATTAGTGTATATGGCAATCAATTTTAAGTTCTTAAAAGCTCTAATATCTTTAATTGAAGAGAAAAAAAACTTAGAAGCATATAATAGATATTCAAAAATGACTATTGATTTGGTTAATGATGTTAAAAGTAAACAACATGATTTTAAAAACCATCTGAGTACTATATATGGTATATCTCAAGTTTCAAATGAAGAGGATTCTAAGAGGAAAATAAAAGAATACATTGAGGGATTAAATGAATCATTATCAAAGGAACAGTACATTATTTCCTTAGATAATAGGGTTTTGGCAGGTATAATATATAGTAAGCTTCAAAGAGCAGAAGATATGGATATTAAATTTAAGTATTCAATAAATAGTGATACTAATTTAATGCCAGTAAAAGATTTTGAGTTAGCGGAAATATTATTTAATTTATTGGATAATGCTTTCGAAGCTGTAGCAAAACAAGATAGCAGCAGATGGGTAGAATTAAACATAGATAGAGAAAAAGAAAACTCCATTATTCACGTAAGAAATAGCGGAGTTACACTTAAAAATACTAACATAAATGAAATTTTTAAAAAAGGCTTTTCCACTAAAGGTAGCCAAAGGGGATTCGGCTTATATAATATTAAATCTATAGTGGATAAGTATGGTGGATCTATAGAAATAACCACTCATAATTACATTACTGAATTTAGATTAGTCTTCCATTAAACTTTCTGGAGGCTCATATTCGCCGTAAAAAACAATTGAAGACCAAGGGTTTGACATACTAGCTGCTACAAGTACCAAAGCAGCTGATAAAATATTAAATATATTTTTTTTTATTCTCATAAATTTGCTCCTCTCATTAAATTATTTATTTAAAATAATTTTAAGAGTTATGACAAGCTATATGAATAAAATGATCACTAAACATTAAAATACAGACATGAAAAGTTAAGTGAAAGTCGTCAGAGGATAAATTTGCATCTAACGATTTATTTTAGATGCAGGAATTAATTGAATGGATTGTACTAATATTGTTATTATAGAACAACTCATATATAATGTGTTCCTAAATAACAAAAAAGAAATACATAAAAAGAATAAGGTTACAAGTGTAGAAATAAGCTTGCTTCTAAGAATCATTTTAGAGTTATTATATTTTTTATGTTTTTTTCGGAATTTACTAACTTGAGGAGATTTTATATATATAATTAGTAAACTTAATACCGATAGAAATAAATATGTATAGACATCTATTACACCAATATAGAGTGGAGTTAGATAGCTATTTATAAAGAATATTGCAAAAGAAAAAATTAAACAAGATGTATAAGTATAAAAATGTATACCACCTGAATAAATACGAATAGAACTTAGGATTATAAAAGATAACAAGAAATAATTTTCTGTACCTAACATAAAAAATATAATAAACATTATGATAAACTTAGAACCTTCACTTAAGATTGACTTTATAGCAAAGTTTATCTTAGGTATTTCTGAATCATTAATATCGCTATTTGAGCTTATATAATTTGTTAATTTTTCTGATACCAACTCAATCATTTATTTTCCCCCTAATAATGTAATATATACTATATTATTAAGGATTATAATGGGAATTTCAAGAGCATATTGTTTATGTTATGATATTGCTCAAAAATTAGTTTTGGTGAGTTGATATATTATAAATGAATTTAACAAAAATTTATCAATTTAATAGAAGGAATCGGTTAACTTTTGTTGAAATAATTGTATGTTGGATATTGTTTAAAAATATAGTATTTACAATATAAATTATTTAGGGGAAGATGCTAATGGTAGAATACTTTTTAATAGGTTGTATAGCTGGTGTAATAATTGCAAGTATTTATCATAAAAGGATTAGCTTGAAGTCTTACAGAAAGACTCAGAACATAAAAAGGAATCAGAAAAGAATATTTAATTTAATTGAGAAGTCTAAAGACATAGTATATTGTTTTCAAATTTTACCTGAATTCAAGTTTATATACTTAAGTCCATCTATAGAAAAGTTTTTAGGTGAAGGTTTAGTTAATGAATGTTATGAAAACCCTAATAACCCTTTTGAGCTTATCCATCCAGATGATTTAAATATATTATATGACAAAATTTATGGAACTCTTGATTTTGAAAAACCCATAGTACAGAGATGGAGAAATAGAGAAGGAAAATACTTGTGGTTTGAAGAACATGCTACTCCTATATACTCAAAAGGTAAGTTGGTAGCTGTTCAAGGGATAATAAGAAATATTGATGAAAAAATAAAATATCAATTAGGGTTAGAGTATAGAGTGACTCATGATATGTTAACAGGACTTCATAATAAGGATTTTTTTGAAAGAGCATGCAATAAATATGATGTTGAAATAGATTCTAAAGTGGCTATAATTATGTGTGACTTAGATAATTTGAAAATAACTAATGATATTCATGGACATATGGAAGGCGATAACCTGATAAAAGGTGTAGGTACAATATTAAATAAATTCTCATCAACAAATTCAATAATATCTAGAATAGGTGGGGACGAGTTTTGTATTTTACTTACGGATTTAAATGAATCTTGCGTAAAGAAAATAGTTGAAGATATAGATAGAAATATACATAAGTTCAATGAGGTTAATTTAGGTGTAGATATAAACATATCGATAGGATATTCATTTAGCCAGAAATCTTTGGGGCATATGGATAGTTTATTTAAAAAAGCTGATTCGAATATGTATACAATTAAAAATAATAAGAAGGTAATATGAGGGGAAATAGTATTTTTCCCTTTGTTTTTTTACAGATAGAATAATAAGAACGCCTCTCTAATATATTATTAAAGAAGATTAACAAAACTCTTGTAATCATTTTCTATAAGTGATAGAATAAACTTAAAGAAGAGAATATATGATTCGGCCGAGTATATGAGAGCCATCACAGTAAGTATTTAACTTATAGTGGTGGTTTTTTTGTCTTTTTTTAGGTGAAATTAAGGATTTTGGAGGGAATAAGGGATGTATGATGTAGTAGTAATAGGGGCAGGGGTTATAGGGAGTGCTATAGCTAGAGAATTATCAAGATATGAAATGAATATATGCGTTTTAGAAAAACATTCGGATGTATGTTGTGGTACATCAAAAGCTAATAGTGGAATTGTACATGCTGGTTTCGATGCTAAGACTGGAAGCTTGAAAGCTAAACTAAACGTATTAGGTAATTCTATGTATGATGAATATTCTAAAGAGTTAGACTTTCCTTTTGAAAGAAATGGATCCCTAGTATTATGCTTTAGTAAAGATGATATACATGTACTTGAAGAATTAAAAAAACAAGGCGAACGAAATGGAGTTCCTGAACTAAAAATAATATATGCACAAGAATTAAGGGAGAAGGAACCTAATATATCAGATACAGTAGTTGCAGCATTAGTAGCACCTACAGGTGGAATAGTAGATCCATTTAAAATGACTATAGCATTGGCTGAGAATGCCAATGTTAATGGCGTTGAATTTAAGTTTAATAGTAAAGTTGAATCAATAGAAAAGATTGATGATAATTATAAAATTATAACTAAAGATGCAATATATGAATCTAAAATAGTTATAAATGCCACTGGTGTATATAGTGATTACTTTAATAATATGATTAGTGAAAAGAAATTAAAAGTTACAGCAAGAAGAGGTGAATACTGTCTTTTTGACAAAATTGCAGGAAACGTAGTTTCGCATACAATATTTCAATTACCTAGTAAGTTAGGAAAAGGAATATTGGTTACTAAGACAATTGATGGAAATTTATTAGTTGGACCTAATGCAGTAGATTCAGAAGATAAAGACGACGTTAGAACAACAAGAGAAGGTCTTGAAGATATAATGTTTAAGGCTACTAAAAGTATTAATAATATACCTAAAAATGCTGTTATAACTTCTTTTACAGGATTAAGGGCAGTAGAGGAACATGATGATTTTGTAATAGGAGAAGCAGATGATTCAAAGGGATTTATAAATGTGGCTGGAATTCAGTCGCCTGGATTATCTTCAGCCCCAGCTATTGGATTATTGGTAAAGGATATAGTAGTGGATAGATTAAATCCTAATGAGAAGGCTGATTTTAATGGCAAAAGAAAAGATATAGTGAAGTTTAGTGAATTATCTAATGAAGAAAGAAATAAACTTATAAAAAATAGACCTGAATATGGAAATATAATATGTAGATGTGAGCTTGTAACTGAAGGTGAAATAATAGATGCAATAAGAAGACCATTAGGAGCAACAAATCTTGATGGAATAAAGAGACGAACTAGAGCTGGGGCAGGTAGATGTCAAGCAGGATTTTGTACCTCTCGTACAGTTGAAATATTATCAAGAGAGCTTAATATACCACAAACAGACGTAACTAAATTTGGTGAAGATTCTTATATTCTTGTAGGTAAGAATAAAGAGAATATTTAGGGGAGGTGCAGTTATGAGAAAGCATGATGTAGTAATAATAGGTGGAGGTCCTGCAGGACTAGCAGCTGCAATTTCAGCAAGAGAAAATGGTATAGATGATATTATAATTTTAGAAAGAGATAACAAACTTGGAGGAATATTAAATCAATGCATACACAATGGTTTTGGACTTCATACATTTAAAGAGGAGTTAACAGGGCCCGAATATGCAGATAGATTTGTAGAAAAAGTTAAAGAGTTACAAATTCCGTTTGAATTAAACACAATGGTAATTGATATAAATAAGGATAAAATAATTACAGCTATAAGCAAAAATGGAGTTTTAGAAATAGAAGCAAAATCTATAATCCTTGCTATGGGATGTAGAGAAAGACCAAGAGGAGCATTAAATATACCAGGAAATAGATGCTCGGGGGTGTTTACAGCTGGAACAGCTCAAAGATTTGTAAATATTGAAGGTTATATGCCAGGAAAAGAAGTTGTTATTTTAGGTTCAGGTGATATAGGGCTAATTATGGCAAGAAGGATGACTTTAGAAGGCGCTAAAGTTAAAATGGTAGTAGAATTAATGCCTTATTCTGGTGGATTAAAGAGAAATATTGTTCAGTGCTTAGATGATTTTGATATTCCGCTAAAATTAAGTCACACAATAATAGATATAAAAGGTGAAGGTAGATTAGAAGGGGTTACAGTTGCTCAAGTAGATGAAAATAGAAATATTGTTGAGGGAACTGAAGAGTATGTAAGTTGTGACACCTTATTACTGTCTGTTGGATTAATACCAGAAAATGATGTATCAAAGGGCATAGGAGTTGAAATGTCTAATGTTACATCAGGACCAATTGTGAATGAAAGCTTAGAAACTAATATTGAGGGTGTATTTGCTTGTGGTAATGTGCTACATGTGCATGATCTTGTAGACTATGTAACTCAGGAATCCTACAATGCAGGGAAATGTGCTG
Organism: Clostridium sp. YIM B02506; assembly: GCF_022324845.1. NCBI lineage: Bacteria > Bacillati > Bacillota > Clostridia > Eubacteriales > Clostridiaceae > Clostridium > Clostridium sp. YIM B02506. Next base: position 18,986 of record NZ_JAKGTG010000043.1, on the reverse strand, counting down.
CACAATATATTAATGGAAAAAATAAAAGTGAAAATTCAATTAAGATAAAAGGAATAGAAGGAGTTAGATATACGGTTCCAAGTTATATAAATGATGAAAATGTAGAAAAGGAAGTTATGGTAAGATTTAGGGTTGGAAATGTATTTAAAAATGAGTTTATTAGTGTGTATTTTGATAATGAAAGAGTAATGCATATTAAGAAAAGAATTTTAACTCCAGGTGAAATGGAAAGTGTGAAGTTATCTAAAACTTTATTAACTAAGTATCCTAATTGTGAGAATATAACAATAAAGGTTGAAAAGGAGTAGTTTATATGGAAAATAGAGAATTAACTTGTATATGCTGCCCATTAGGATGTGTATTAGAAGTAACTTTAGATGGAAAAGAAGTAAAGAGTGTTACAGGAAATAGTTGCAATAGGGGATCAGAGTATGGGGTGAAAGAATGTACAAATCCTACTAGAATAGTTACATCAGTAGTAGATGTTGTAAATGGAGAAATACCTATGGTTCCAGTTAAAACTGAACAGGATATACCAAAGGATAAAATTCAGGAATGTATAAGGGCTATCAAGGGGATAACTGTACAGGCGCCTATTGCTATAGGTGATATAATAGTTAGAAATGTAGCTAATACATCTATAAATATTATAGCAACAAGAAATGTAGCTAAAGTATAAATAAGATGATATTATTAAGAGGTAATGTTTAATAATTCCAGTGGAGGTATTGATGAATAATTTAGGAGAAATTCTTATAGAGAATCCTGTTGTTGCGGCAATAAGAAATGAAGAGGATTTGGATAAGGTTATTGAAAGTGATGTAAAAATTGTATTTGTCCTCTTTGGAAGTATAGTTAATATAGCACAAATATGTAGAAAATTAAAAGAGCATAATAAGATAGTATTTGTTCATATAGATTTAGTAGAAGGCCTAAAAGGAGACTCTAAAGGAATAGAATATGTAAAAAAAATTGCAGAACCTTATGGGATTATTAGTACAAAACCAACTAACATAAAATATGCTAAGAATCTAGGACTAAATACGATACAAAGAATATTTATAATTGATTCATTATCGTTAGAGACAGGAATAAAAAATATAAAAACTGTACAACCTGATGCGGTTGAGGTTATGCCCGGAGTGGCAAGTAAGATAATAAAATCAATGGAAAAAAAAGTACACCTTCCCATAATAGCAGGAGGATTAATTCAAACAAAAAAAGATATAATTGAATCAATAGGAGCCGGAGCAGTAGCTGTATCAACAACTAAGAGAGTTTTATGGGAGTTAAATGAATAATTATTAAGAAATGAAATGGATTATGGATTATAAGTAATGGTAAATAATATGGGGAATTTGCCATTACCTTGTAATAAAAAAGAAAACGGTTACTAAGGGAGGTAATTAAATGGCAAAGTATGTAATGGCACTAGATCAAGGAACCACAAGTTCAAGAAGTATTATTTTTAATGAAGCAGGGGCTATAGTAAATGTTGCACAGAAAGAATTTACTCAAATATATCCTGAAGCAGGTTGGGTAGAACATGATCCTAAAGAAATATGGTCTACACAAATAGGGGTTGCTGCTGAGGCTATGGCAGGATTAGGAATATCATCTACAGATATTGCAGCGATAGGTATAACAAATCAAAGAGAGACTACTGTAGTATGGAATAAAAACACTGGAGAACCTGTATATAACGCAATAGTATGGCAATGTAGAAGAACTTCTAATATGTGTGATGAACTTAAATCTAAGGGATTTGATAAACCTATAAAAGAAAAAACTGGACTTATACTTGATGCTTATTTTTCAGCTACAAAAATAAAATGGATACTAGACAATGTTGAAGGCGCTAGAGAAGAAGCTGAAAAAGGCAATTTATTATTTGGAACCATTGATACATGGCTTATATGGAATTTGACAAAAGGACAAGTTCATGTAACCGATTATACTAATGCTTCAAGAACTATGTTGTTTAATATACACGAATTAAAATGGGATGAAGAAATACTAGAAGAGTTAAATATACCTGTAAGCATGCTTCCAGAAGTAAAACCATCTAGTGCTGTTTATGGCTATACAGCTAATGGATTATTAGGAGGAGAAATCCCTATAGCAGGGGCTGCAGGAGACCAACAAGCTGCATTATTTGGTCAATGTTGCCATAATCCTGGGGATGCAAAAAATACTTATGGTACAGGATGCTTCCTTCTTATGAATACGGGAGAAAAAGCAGTAGAATCTAAAAATGGACTTCTTACAACTATAGCTTGGGGAGTTGATGGAAAAGTTGAATATGCACTAGAAGGTAGTGTATTTGTGGCAGGAGCTGCTATTCAATGGTTAAGAGATGAATTGAGAATGCTTAAAACTTCAGCTGATTCAGAAGAATATGCTAACGCTGTTGAGGATACTAATGGAGTTTATATGGTACCTGCATTTGTAGGATTAGGAGCACCTTATTGGGATCAATATGCAAGAGGAACAATTGTTGGATTAACAAGAGGAACAAAGAAAGAACATTTTGTTAGAGCTACATTAGAATCTTTAGCATATCAAACTTATGATGTATTAAAGGCTATGGAACAAGATTCAGGAATAGAACTTCATACACTTAAAGTTGATGGAGGAGCATGTGCTAACAATTTCTTAATGCAATTCCAATCAGATATATTAGGTGTTCAAGTTGATAGACCTGAGGTTATAGAAACTACAGCATTAGGAGCTGCATACTTAGCAGGTTTAGCAGTAGGATACTGGGAAAATAAAACTCATATATGCGACAACTGGGCAATATCAAAATCATTTGAGCCTTCAATGGAAGATAATAAAATAGAAAAACTTCTAAGTGGATGGCATGAAGCAGTAAAAAGATCACAAGCATGGGAAAAATAAAATAGAATATGAGGGGGATATACCATGTCTATATATTTAGCTGAGATTATCGGAACTGCAATTTTAATACTTTTAGGAGATGGCGTAGTAGCCAATGTTGTATTAGGAAAAACTAAAGGAAATAATAGCGGACTTATAGTTATAGCTACTGCATGGGCTTTAGCTGTTGCTATACCAGCATTTATATTTGGAGGAATATCAGGAGCACATTTTAATCCTGCACTTACAATAGGTTTGGCAGTTATAGGAAAGTTTCCTTGGGAACAAGTACCTGGTTATATAATATCTCAATTTATAGGTGCATTTATAGGTGCATGTTTAGTATATGTAATGTATAAGCAACACTTCGATGCTACTGAGGATAAAGACAGCAAGTTAGGAGTTTTTTGTACAGGTCCTGCTATAAGAGGAACAGGATATAACTTTATATCTGAATTTATAGGAACTTTCATACTTGTTTTTGGAATTCTTGGATTAGGAACAGTGGCAATGGCAGATGGACTTGGAACAGTGTCAGTAGGTATGTTAATATTTGTAATAGGTCTTTCATTAGGAGGAACCACAGGATATGCTATAAACCCTGCAAGAGACTTAGGGCCAAGAATAGCTCATGCATTATTACCAATTAAAGATAAAAGAGATTCCGATTGGGCATATGCATGGATACCAGTAGTAGCACCTATATTAGGAGCTGTGGTAGCTGCAATAACATTTAATGGGATATTTTAAATAGGTAATTAAGAAAGTGCTTTAGGGCACTTTCTTTTATGTTGAATATTTTCATTTCCATATGTTAACACTATAATCAATTGTTGAAAATATAAGTGGAGGTTAACTATGAAAAAGTTATTAAAGTGTTCACTACTAATGTTTTTATCATTAATAGTTATTGCTGGATGTACTGGAAAAAAGATTAAAGAAGAAAAGGGAAGAGAAAGTGATGAAGTAATATCAAACCCTAAAGTTGATAATGAAACTAAGGATACATTTAAGATATATGATGTCGATAGCAATACATATGAGTTAGTAGAGCCGTATGATTTTTCTGTTAAATCTAACGAATCCCTAAATAAAAAAGTAGATATGATAGTTAAAGAAATAATGGATAGATGGTTTGTTGGCTTAGAGTATAAAACTTCTATTACAAAAGAAGATAACAAGCAGATAGTAGTAATAGACTTAGTTGATAAAGGGATAGACACACCTAATGGATGGTATTCAAAATTTCAAGGTAGTACAGGAGGAAGAATAAATTCAAAAAGAATAATTAATAATATTATTCAAAAAGACTATAAGGGAGAATGGGTACAGGGAGTAAAAGTTCTTTACAATGGTCAGAAAGCTGAATTTGAGCATGCACCAGAACTTGGGAAGACGATATATGATTGGATTTAGTGATATACAGTTAACTATGTTAAGTGTATAATTAACCAAGAGGTGATTAATTAAATGTACACACTTAAATTTGATGAAAAAACGTATGAATTAACAGAAAATAATTGTGAAGATTTCATAATGGATGAAGAGTACAAAATAGAAGGCGTATCGGTCAAGAGTATACTAAACTTATTAAATGAGGCTGAAAAAATAAGTTTTGATAGAGAATACTACAGTGAACATTGCAGTAGTTGCAAAGAAGAAGATATTGTTAAGAGTAAATTCTATGAATATTTAGGGTATTCTTTTTATATATTTACTAAGGATAATAAATATATTGAAAGTAATATATCAAAATCCTATAAAGATAGTTCCTTTAGCAGACTTTATAGAAGTAATGTTGTAGATAATAGTTTTATAGTGAATATTATATTCTGTGAAAAGTGCAACAAATATAATATAGAAATTGAACAATGTGATATGTAAAACTACCTTATGGGTAGTTTTTATTTTATTATGGAATAATTTATGATGTATAATAATATTAAAAGGTTATTTAAGGAGATTAATGTAATGGCTCAAGGTAAAACTAATGTTATGAGAATTTTAGATTCAAATGATATTGATTATGATATATTAAATTATGATAATAAAGATGGAAAAATAGATGGAGTATCAGTAGCAAATAAAATTAATAAAAACGTAGATGTGGTCTATAAAACCTTAGTTACTAAAGGCGTGTCAAAAGAGATATATGTTTTTGTTATTCCTGTAACTGAGGAGCTTGACCTAAAGAAGGCAGCAAAAGCAACAGAAGAAAAAAAGATTGAAATGCTTGAGGTTAAAGATATAAATAAATATACTGGATATATCAGAGGTGGCTGTTCACCTATTGGTATGAAGAAGAAATATAAGACATTTATTGATAATAGCTGCAATAATATAGAAAGTATAATAGTAAGTGGAGGAAAGATAGGAGTTCAAATTGAGTTAAAAACAAATGGGTTGATTAAGGCGACTGATGGAATAGTAGTTGATCTGAAGAAATAATAAAGGAGATTATTTATGGGAAGAAGAGAGAAAGAGAATTATAGAGGGTGTCTACTAGGAGGAGCGATAGGAGATTCGCTAGGTTTTCAAGTTGAATTTATGACTATAGAAGAAATAAGAGAAGCTTACGGAGAAAATGGAGTTGAAAATTTAAAACTTGGAATGATGAAAAATGCTGAAATAAGTGATGATACTCAGATGTCATTATTTACAGCAGAAGGAGTACTACGTTCGAAAGTAAAAATGAACAAGGAAGATGAGGAAAATTTTGAAGAAATTCTTTATCATGCATACATAAGATGGCTATCAACTCAAGAAAGACTTCATAAAATAATGGATAAATATCTTGTAAACAGTTGGGTACTTAGGAGAGGGTGGTTTCATGCATTAAAGGAACCAGAAGAAACATGCTTAGAGGTATTAAGGGAAGAGAAAAGAGGAAGTATAGAGGATGCGGTAAATGATAGCAAATATTCAGGTGGAGTTGTTAGGGTAGCTCCAATAGGATTAAGCTATCCAAAGCAAGAAGCCTTTGATAAAGCGTGTAAGTGTGCGGCTATTACTCATGGACATCCATCTGGATATTTATCAGCGGGTGTTTTTGCATTTATAATTGCAGAAATTATAGAAGGAAGTGACTTGATTAGTGCTGTTGAAAATTCATTAAATGTTTTAAAGACATATAGTAGACATGAGGAATGTGAAAATATAATAATTAGAGCTTTAGAGCTAGCAAATTCTGATAAATCACCGATAGATTGTATTAATGAATTAGGTGAAGGTTGGTATGCAGAAGAAATTTTAGCAAGAGCTATATATGCATCTATAAAATATAGTGATAATTATAAGAAGGCAGTATTAATATCTGTAAATAATAGTGGAGATAGTGATAGTATAGCGTCTATAACAGGAAATATATTAGGTGCTTATTTGGGCGTTGATGCTATACCAAAAGAGTATCTAGAGAGTATAGAATTATATGATACAATAGTTTCTATTGCGGATGACTTATTAATAGGATATGAAGACAGTGAAAAATGGATAATAAAATACCCAGCACATTAAATAGTGTGCAATTAAATGAAAAATATATTATAATACTATTAGATAATAATAGATATTAATTAGGTGATTATATGGAGAAATTTATAAAGAAGATTAACTTATCGAAAGAAGGCCATGAACCAAAGTTAATGGCAAAAGATTTTATAAAGTATATAGGACCAGGACTTTTAGTAACCGTTGGATTTATAGACCCCGGTAACTGGGCATCCAATCTTGCAGCTGGTTCAGATTATGGATATAAATTATTGTGGATGGTAACTTTGTCTACAATTATGCTAATAGCACTACAACATAATGCAGCTCACTTAGGGATAGTAACAGGATTATGTATATCTGAAGCAATAACAAAATTTATAAAGCCAAAGGTAGCGAAGCCAATATTATGGTCTGCGGTTTTAGCTTCTATAGCTACAGCTATGGCAGAACTACTAGGGGCAGCTATAGCTTTAAATATGCTATTTAAAATACCTATTAAAATAGGTAGTATAATATCTCTTGTAGTAGTTTTATGGATGTTATATACAAGCTCTTATAAAAGATTGGAGAAAGTTATAATAGGATTTGTATCAGTAATAGGTTTAGCGTTTATAGTTGAGTTGTTTATGGTTAATGTAAATTGGCCATCAGCAGTGCAAGGATGGTTTACACCATCTTTTCCTGAAAATTCAATGCCTATAATTATGAGTGTTTTAGGTGCTGTAGTTATGCCACATAATCTATTTCTACATTCAGAAATAATACAAAGTAGGCAATGGAATCTAAAAGATAAAGATGTTATGGAAAAACAACTAAAATATGAGTTCTTAGACACTTTAGTATCTATGACAATAGGATGGGCAATAAACAGTGCAATGATTTTAGTTGCAGTTGTATTTTTTACAAATAATATTAAGATTAGTGAGTTAAGTGAAGCGCACCTAATGCTCCAACCTCTTTTAGGGAACTGGGCATCTTTAATATTTGCTATTGCATTGCTTTTTGCAGGAATATCATCAAGTGTAACAGCTGGAATGGCAGGAGGTAGCATTTTTGCTGGGATGTTCAATGAACCTTATGATATGGAAGATAGACATACTAAGATAGGGGTGTCTATAACTTTAGTTATTGCAGCAATAATAATATTTTTTATTTCAAATCCATTTAAAGGATTGGTTTACTCTCAAATGTTATTAAGTATACAATTACCATGGACAGTGTTTACTCAAGTTTACCTAACTTCTTCAAAAAAAGTTATGGGAGAATATAAAAATAAAGGTCTTGAAAGCATATTCTTATGGGTTGTAGGAATAATAGTTGGTATTTTAAATATAATGCTTCTAGTTAGTTCAATATTCTAAATTATAGTTAAGTGAAATTAAATAATTTTTAGTCAAAAGAATCTCTATTTTTGAGATTCTTTTTTTGTTGACACTATCGTATATACTGTATATAATGTATATATACAGTATATACGATATATACAGAAGCGAAAAGAGGTGAAGCCTTTGAATATAATTATATCAAACAGTTCTAATTTACCTATATATCAACAAATAATGAATCAAATTAAGGATTCTATTTTAAGAGGAGAGGTTAGTTCTGGTGAAGCTGTTCCATCTATAAGAGAACTAGCTAGAGAGCTACGGATAAGTGTTATAACAACTAAACGCGCTTATGATGATTTGGAAAAGGAAGGATTTTTAACCTCTGTTGCTGGAAAAGGATTTTTTGTTACTTCTCAAAATAAGGAAATTCTAAAAGAAACAAAACTTAGAACAGTAGAAGAAAAACTTATGGATGCTATTAATACAGCTAATATGTTAGGAATAACTAAAAAGGAGCTTGAAGAAATATTTCAATTATTAATTAAGGAGGAATAGTAAATGAGTTATGTATTAGAGATAAATAACTTAAGGAAAACTTATAAAGGTTTTTCTTTGAAAGATATTAATATAAAGCTGGAACAAGGTTATATAACTGGTTTTATAGGAGCTAATGGTGCAGGTAAATCTACAACTATAAAATCAATATTGAATTTAATAAACAGGGATTCAGGGGACGTAAAAATATTTAATAAAGATAATAAAACTAATGATAAGGAACTTAAAAATAAGATTGGTGTAGTCTTAGATGAAGGATATTTTTATGAAGAATTAACACTAAAAGAGATGAAAAATATAATCGCTCCTATGTATTCTAACTGGGATGAGAATCAATTTAATAATTATATTAGAAGATTTAATCTTCCTTTAGATAGAAAGATATCTAAATTATCAAAGGGAATGAGAATGAAATACTCTATAGCTATAGCACTATCACATAATGCAGAACTTTTTATAATGGATGAACCTACATCAGGTTTGGACCCTATAGTAAGAGAGGAGCTTTTAGAGATATTATCAGATATTATTCAAGAGGAGAATAAAACTATATTTTTTTCAACTCATATAACCTCTGATTTAGATAAGATAGCAGATTATTTAATAATTATAAATGATGGTAAAATTCTGTTACAAGGAGTAAAAGATGAAATAATAGAGGGGCATAGATTAGTAAAAGGAGATAAAAATCTATTAACTCTGGAAAATAGAAAAGATTTTGTAGCCATTAAAGAAAACTCTTATGGTTTTGAAGCATTAACGAAAGAAGCAAATAAACTATCCAGAACCTACGGAGATAAATTAGTTATGGAAAAGCCTAATATTGAAGAGCTTATGCTTTATTATATAAGGAGTGATAAAAATGGGAATTATTAATTTGATGAAAAAGGATTTATTGGTATGTAAAAAATATTATATATTTTCTATTATATATATAGTTACTTTTGGAGTTATATTTAATGAATTTGGAATGTTATTATTTATCATGTGTGCTGTTGGAATAAATTATTTGATTAGCAATACAAGTATGGCTTTTGATGATAAATATAAAGCAGATATAATGATGAATATACTACCTGTTTCTAGAAAGGATATAGTTTTAGTTAAATATTTAAATGCTTTAGTAAATGTTGTTTATGTTTTAGTGTTATATTATTTAGCAGTTTTTATAACATCGTTTAGCCCAATATTTGGGGTTGAAATAGTACCTATAGATTTAAAGACTTTTTTAATGTGCATGTTAATTATATGTATATATAATAGCATAGAGATACCGTTATATTACAAAATTGGATATCAGAAAACTAGATTTTTTGGATTCATTGTATTTTTTGCTTTTTTTGGAGTAGCAAGTCTTGTAGTAAATAATATAAACATAAATCAAAAATTGATTAACTTTATGAGTAATTCTAATGATGTAATAAAGTGGATACTGTTATTTTTAATAACTATTCTTATTTCATATATATCATATATAATATCAACTAATATATATAGAAAAAAGGATTTCTGATATATAGACAAAATACCAATTAAATCGTTAACATATCTGTTATTTTATCATTATCTAATGTTAATAGTAGTTAACCAACGTTGTACAACTATACTATTTAATATAGACTTTTATTATAATAGTAAATGTAGTAGGGGGTAACGGATGAAGATATTAGCAAGTGATTTAGATGGAACGTTATTTAGAGAACAGGAAATAGCCAAAAATGATATATCAGCTCTAAAGAAATTAAAGGATAATGGTCACAAATTTATTATTTCCACAGGTAGAAACTTGCGTGGAGTAAAGGAAATTTTTAAAGATTATAAGGATGTAGATGCGGATTATTTGGTACTTTGTAATGGAGCTTTAGTATTGGATGGTAATTTGGAAGTTGTATACAATAAAAGAATAGATTCGGTTACAGCAACAAATCTAATTAAAGATTTTATTGATGATGAAAATATTTGTTTTGTTTTAGATAATGGAATAGATACATGTTTAATTAAGGACAAGTATATTCGTGAACAAGAATTTAATTTAGAATCATTTGCTACAAAGATATTTAGTAAAGATGAAATTATTAATTTAGATACTGATTATCAAATAATTAGTTTGTATCCTAGAAGTAAATCCATCGAGGAATCAGAAGAGATTAAGAAGAAAATACTTGATAAATATGGAGATAATGTAGAAGTATTTAGAAATCAATATTATTTAGATGTGGTACCAAAAGGTTGTTCTAAAGGAAGAGGTCTTAAAAAAGTTATTGATGGAAAAGAATTAAAAGTTGATAATTTATATACAATAGGAGATTCCTTTAATGATATATCAATGTTTGAGATAACTAATAATAGCTATACATTTAATTATGCAGAAGAAAAAATAAAAGAAATAGCTAAAAATCATGTTAATCATGTCCATGAATGCATTGATGAGATATTAGGAGCTTAATATAAAAGATTGTCTTTTAACACTAAGGCAATCTTTTTATAAAAATGTATTTGTGAATATTTTAATTTGGTGCTAATGTTATAATTAAGAAGATAAAAAATTAAGATGTTAGGAGGAAAGTGATGTTTTTACATGAATTAAATAAAGAAGAGTCTATAGCATTTGTAAATCTAGTTAAAGAGTTTGCTAATATAGATGAAATATTTGCAAATGAAGAAAAAAATTTAATAGATGATTATATTAAAGAACTTTCTTTAGAAGAGTGTAATGTTTATAAACTTACCCTCGAAGAGATAGAAAAAACTTTAAGAGATTCAAGTGATAGGGTTAAAAAGATAATTTATTTTGAATTAGTTGGACTAGCTCTTGTAGATGGAGAATATGAACATAAAGAAAAGGTATTTTTAAATAATCTTGTGTATTCATTTAATATAGGATTAGCAAGAAGACTTGAATTTATGGATTTCTTTAGGCATGTAAAAAGCATTTATGACTTCACTGTAGTAGACTATAATAATAAAATTGAATTATTAAAAGAACATGCTGAGAAAATTTTGGCTTAAAATAAGATGCTGTAGTTGTTATATAAAATCTGTTTACTACAGCATCTTTTTTATTTTTTCTTTTTCTTAACTTTCTTTTTTGCAACTGAAAAACCAAAAGACCCTAAGGATTTTTTAGGTAATGGATAATATTCTCCATGACAATAAGATATTAAATTAGCTTCCTCAAAATGAATTTTCCCTTTTTCATCAATAAGTGATTCATCTACATGAGAACCAAGGACATCTGCAATAAACACATCATGAGTACCAAGAGACATGATTTCTCTAACTCTACACTCAATATTTACAGGACAATCCTTTATGTATGGGACATTTATGTTAGTAGACTCAACTAAATTAAAATTCATTTCTTTAATTTTATCCACAGTTTTACCTGATTTAACACCACAATAATCCACGGCTTTAACCATAGAAGCGGTTGGGAGATTAACTACAAACTCCATAGTTTCTTTAATATATTCATAAGACAATCTTTCAGGTCTTACAGAGATTGAAAGTACTGGGGGTTTTGTGCATAAAGTTCCAGTCCAGCCTACAGTAAATACATTTTCGTCTCCGTTTTTATTTCTAGAAGTGATTAGTACCACTGGTACTGGATTTAATATAACACTACCTTTAAAACTCCTTTTATCCATGAATGACCTCCTAATATAACTATTTACGGCTCATAATTATAGCATTAGAATATTAATATAACAAGTTAATTATAAGGAGAAAAAAATGAATATACAAATCTTCGGAACTAAAAAATGTTTTGACACTAAAAAAGCAGAGAGGTATTTTAAAGAAAGGAAGATAAAATATCAATTTATTGATCTAACTGAAAAAGCTATAAGTAAGGGTGAACTACAAAGTATAAGAAAGTCACTAACACTAAATGCTTTAATTAATATAAAATCTAAAGAATACGAAAAATCAAATCTGAAAAATATTAGAGGCGATGAGGTTAAAGAAGAAATATTGTTAAAGAATCCTAAGCTATTTGTAACTCCTGTTGTTAGGAATGGGAAAGAAGCTACAGTAGGATATGAACCTGAAGTTTGGAAACAATGGGAATAAAAAATAGATAGAAATAAAATTTCTATCTATTTTTTATTATTGAACATATGCTATGTGAAGAAATTCCTTCACCTTTTCCAGTGAAACCTAGTCCTTCTTCTGTTGTAGCTTTAATATTTAAATCCTCAATGGATATATTTAAAGCTTCAGCAATATTATCTATCATACTAGGTATATATGGAGAAAGTTTAGGTTTTTGTGCTATTATTGTTGAATCAATATTATTAATAATGTATCCCTTTTCATTCAAAAGTTTACCTACATACTTAAGTAATTCTATTGATGATGCACCTTTATATCTTTCATCAGTATCAGGAAAATGTCTTCCTATATCACCTAGAGCGGCAGCACCTAATAATGAATCCATGATTGCATGAATCAATACATCGGCATCAGAATGACCTAATAATCCTTTTTCAAAAGGGATATGAACTCCCCCTAATATAAGTTTTCTATTTTCTACTAATGCATGAACATCATATCCAAGTCCAACTCTCATTTTATCACCTCAAATTTTTATTATATTTTAGCATAAGCTAAGACATAATTTAAGAGGATAAAAGAAATTAATTAGAGAATCTTTTTAAATGGATAAACAACGTTATCATAGGAATCCTTACTATTAGACGATGTAAAGATTTTCTTAATCCTATAAAAAAATTTTTTAAATAGCATTAACTTGTTAGAGGCAGCGGGTTGTTGATGTTTTGTAAAATCTACATAAATAACTTTGCCGTTCATATTAATCACCTCTTAATACAAAATCTTATATTTATATTATACCAAATTTAGCATAAACATATTAGGCATTTGTAAAAGTTTTTATGAATAATTAAGTAATAAAAAAATTTAGATACTATGCTATAATATAGTATATGAATATGTATAGAACAATGGGAGGAATTTATGAAAAATAAAATAAGAAATATAGTAGGTGTAATTTTAATACTAGTAGGCGTTATAATTATTGCTTGGGTAGGAAATGAAAAATATATCGCTTACAAAGAACAGCAAAAATTGAAGTTAGCCTTTGATGAAGTTTTAAATCAATCTTATGAAGAAGGTACAAGTGTAACGAATGAAAGTGGTAGTAGTGAAGTGACTATTCCTCCTATGGGACTTTTAAAAATACCTAAAATAAATGTGGAAACGGCTGTTGTAGAAGGTGTAGAATTATCAACACTAAGATATGCAATAGGACATTTTCCGGAAACAGCAAAAGCAGGGGAGAAGGGAAACTTTGCTTTGGCAGCACACAATGATAGATTTTTTAAAGACGTTGATGAATTAGTAAAAGGTGATGAAATAATAATAAAGACAAAAGAAAATGAGTATGTCTATGAGGTTAATGATAGTTTTATAGTAGAGCCAGAACAAGTATCTGTATTAGATGCCACAAAGGATAGTACTATAACACTTGTGACTTGTACACCTGGAGGTAAAAAAAGACTTATAATTAAAGGTGTATTAAAAGTATAGGCTAAATTAAGGTATATGGAGTTGATAGTATGGATGCTTTAATAACAAAGCTTAGGTATAGATTTTTTAATGGAAGTAAAATTAGGATGGTTAATCCTGATGAGGATAAAATAAGAGGTAAGGAAGTATTCTTATTTATTAGGGAGTTAGCATTATATAAAGTTAAATTAAGTAGATTGGTTAATAGTAACCAAAAGGAAGCGAGTAAAAATCTTTGTTTAAATATAGCGTATTATATTATTGAGAGCCCTGATACTTATGATTTACTTAGAAAAAAAAGGGAGTTACCTATAGGTAATATATGCAGAGAAACAGGAGTCTCAAGAACATTTGTTGAGCTATGGGGAGATTTTATAATAGCTTATACTTTAATATTAGCAAATCCTAATTATAGATTTATTCAAGAATACATAAATATAGTTGAGTATGATAAACAAGGAATAGTACAAGCTGAAGGTGATAAAAAGTTACATAAAGGGATAATACTTAGAAAAGAAAGAAAAAACTCAATTATATTAACATGTGATGGGAGTTTTATAAAGATAAAAACAAATGAAAGTGTTAAACTAGGTGAAGAAAAAGAAGGTAATGAAAGTAAAAGCATAAAGCATTATAGAAAACAGATAGCAATCATATTAACAATTATAATTGCTTTGTCTGGAGTGCTTTATTATAAATATAATAAGATTACATCTATAATAATTATTAATACTACATCATTAATCAAAGTTGAAATTAACTCTTTTAATAAGGTAGTATATAGCTATTCCCCTACAGAAAAAGGGTCTGACCTCTTAGATGAAGCAAAGGTTGAGAATACTGATTTAGATGATGCGCTAAAAAAGATATTAGCATTAGCCTATGAAAAAAAGATGCTTGTAAATAATTCAGTAACAATTTTTGTAAATCAGCAAGCAATTTCTTATGATAGCATAAAAGAAACTGAAAAGTACTTAATAGAAAAAAATATTGATACTTCAATAAATAATGTTGGATATGAACATAAGGTTAGGAAGGATAAAGACGATCATGAATCTGAGAAAAGCGAAGAGCAACAAAAAACTAGCACAGAGAAAAAGTGATAGTAATGTAAACTCAAATAATATAATAAAACATAGTGAAAAAAGTGAAGACATTAGAATAAATAAATACATATCAGATTCAGGATTTACATCAAGAAGAGAAGCTGACAAATTAATAGAACAAGGAAAAGTTTTTATAGATGGAGTTAAAGCAACTACGGGAACTAAAGTGAAAAAGGGACAGCAGGTTAAGGTTAATAACATATTAATAGGAGAAAACCTAAAAAAAGTCTACATAGCATTAAATAAACCAGTAGGTATTACTTGTACAACTGAATCAAAAATCAAAGGAAATATTGTGGACTTTGTAGGTCATAAAGAAAGAATATTCCCTATAGGTAGATTGGATAAGGATTCACAAGGATTGATTTTTCTAACTAATGATGGAGATATAGTAAATAAGATATTAAGAGCAGGAAACAACCATGAAAAAGAGTATATTGTTACTGTAGATAAGCCTATTAACAAAGAGTTTATAGCTAGAATGGGTTCTGGAATAAAGATACTAGGAACTATTACGAAAAAATGTTTTGTACAAAAAGAAAGTGACTATGTATTTAGAATAATACTTACTCAGGGATTAAATAGGCAGATAAGACGAATGTGTGAGGCTTTAGGCTATAAAGTTAAGAAATTAGAAAGAATAAGAATAATGAATGTGGATTTAAAAGATTTAAAAATAGGTCAGTGGAGATATTTGTCTGATGAAGAATTAAAAGAGATAAACAATCTGATATCTGGTTCAATAAAATCTATATAAGATAAGGCTGGTTTCCCAGCCTTATTTATTTTTAAATATATCGTAAAGAATAGTTCCATCAGCTTCAGGAAGAGAGCCTCCTAAAATGTGAGCTAAAGTTGGTCCTTCAGATGTAAGATGCATAGGACCTATGGGATGATTTTTCTTTATAGAAGGTCCTTTTAACATAAAAACAGTTTGGTAATCTTTGATTTTTGGATCATAACCATGAGTGGCCTTGTGGTATTTATCGCTAACTGCCTCAATAACATCTCCATCAATATTATTTATAAAATAGTAACCTCTCTTAGCCTCTAGCATAAAATCACAATGATTATCTGCACCACGTAAGGAAGCTTCTTCTTCAGAAAGTATAGTTTCTATACAGTTATTATTTTCAGAAGAGAACTTCTTTAATAAATTAAATACAAAATCCTTTTTTAATTTGTTTTTAATATAAATATAAGCAGAACCATCACAATAGTTGCAATAAGCGATGTAATCTTCTATTAAACCTTTGTCATTTACACATATAAGTGAATTGTCTATAAATAACTTGTTAAGCTTTATTACATAATCCGCATCTAAAAAGCTATGGTCTCCTAAGACCACTAAAGTAGTCTCATCATACATATTAAGCTTCTCTAGAGAACTTATAATTCTACCTAACCTATTATCATGCCTTTTCAAAGCATCATAAGCCTCTTTAGATGAATAACCGTAATTATGGCGATTAGTATCTAGATCAGTAAAATGAACCATCATAAAATCAGTTTTTCTGCTTTCAAGCAGATATAAAAAAGATTCAAGCACAAAATCATCAAGATTAGGTTGCTTAAGTCCATCTCTTATATGTCCAAACTTGTTATTAATATCAAATTGAAAATATTTGCTCCCATTTAATAAAGAAACCAGTATCTGATTTTGCCAAGGTCTAGTTGGAAAAACTTCAGGTACATTATAATCAATATCAGCCTTTCCAGTAACTGGCCACAAAAAAGTAGAGGTTTTCATTCCTTTTTCTTTTGCAACTTCGTATAAAGTTTTACCTTTTATATATTTCCTTTGCCAGTACCAATCTGAATTGGTTGGAAATTTAGGCTGAACCAAGATATTATTTATTATTCCATGATTAATAGGATTTTTACCAGTAGAAATGGTTGTGTGTGCTGGATAAGTTAATGATGGATAAACAGACTCCACATCATTAGAATAAGAACCTTCATTTATGATTCTTGAGAAGCTCGGAAAACCTTTCATTAATTCAAAATCTTTTTTATCTATTGCATCAAAGGAAATTATAATCATATATTTTGATTGCATAAAATCACTCCTAGAATATATTTACATATATAATTATATCAAATATATTCCAATTTTTTTATTAAAATCATTTTAAATTTTTAAAAAAATAACCACTCAAAATTAACATAAATATTTTGAGTGGTTATTTTTATTTTTTATTTATAGATAAATCACCAGAAGTAGAGTTAAATCTAATTTTTGAATTAGAGTTGTTATTTGATCCAAATTCATTAGATATAGATCCACTTAAAGTTTCAGTAGTTAATGCAAAAGATGCGCTAGAAGGAATTGTTAAGTTTGTATATCCTGAAACAGTAGAAAATTTATAATCATTATTAAAGCTATTAAAATCTACATTTATATCTCCAGAAACTGTTTTACAATTTATATTTCCAGAAAAGTTTTGAGCATATACACTACCAGATATATTTTCAATAGTAGATGTTTCAGTAGTTACATTATTAAAAGAAATATTGCCTGAAGTAGAACTGGAATTAATACTTTTTGTATTAATATTCATTAATTCCAAATCACCTGAAATAGTTTTAATATCTATAGAATTAAAAGTATTATTATTAATATTGATATAAGAAGATGTAGAGGATATATTTAAGTTCTTATTGTAGTTATTTGGTATAAAAACTTTAATAGACATATCTCCTGAATTAAATAAATTAGAAAGTAGATTTATACTATTAGAAAATGAAAAAGTTACTTGATTTCCTGAAATAGTTTTTTCAAGCTTAAAGTCTTGAATAGAATTATTAGTACTTACATTTCCAATAGCACTTACTGAAACCTCGTTTTTATCCCAAGTTTCAATAGTTATATTCCCTGTAACGAAATTTAAGTTTACTGAATCTATCCCATCTAAAGAATTTGATTCAGTTGAATCTACACCATAGGTATAAGTGTTTCTATTAAAAAATGAATTTATGTTTATATTTAATTTACTTAAATCATTAAAGCTTATATTTGATGAGAGTAAACTAATAATTACGCCTGTATAACTTATTATACATATGATTATTAAAATTATAGAAAAGCTAAATAAGCTAAGTTTTTTCTTCATAGATAAGTCACCTCCTAATTAAACAAATTTTTCATGAATGCAAAAAACTTCTTTGTAAGATACCATAAAAATTTAAAAATTTGAATTATTATTATAAAAGATAGAATTGTAAGAGAAATATTCCCTATTAAAAAGAATACAGTAGATGCCATAGGAATTTGATCTAGAACACTTCCAAGCATATCCTTTAAGTGACCAGTATTTAATAGTTTTGCAAAAAATAATAGAACACTACTAAAGGTTAAAGCTAATGAAAATATAATTCCAGAAAATAAGGCTGCAATTGTTGCAAAAACAGCACCTATTATTCCAGGAGAAAGAATTAAAACTACAATAATAAGAAAAATAGTCAATAAAATTGATTTATCAGATTTTTTATTTCTTACAGATTCATAATTATTGTAAGAATTATTAGTATAGTTTTTATAATCACTATCTGGCTCCTTTATTTCAGATTTAAAACTTGGAGTATATTCAACCTCATTCTCCTCAGGCGTATTATGAGAGTTTCCATTATATTTTTCGATTATTTCATAGGGACTGCCTAACTCTTGTATTATTTCATGATCACTTTTTCCACTTGAAATCCCTATATCGAAATGTTCTTCATACTGAGAAATTATATCGTCTCTTTGCTCTTTAGGCATTTGTATAAGACCATTTGTTAATATATTTATAAATTCACTTTTTATCAAATTCGTTCCCTCCTTTTTGTTTATCGTATATCTGAATTGTATGATTTTAATAAGTGGAATTCAAGACGTTTAGACTTACATTAAGGAAATCTTAAGAAGGCAATAAGAATTATTAAAGAAGTACATAAAATAATAAGTTTAAAAAAATGAATATTTTTTGTTGACATCGATTTAAAGAGATGTTATTATGAATAAGTCGCCAAGTGGTGACGATGTTATTTGAAAATTAAACAGAGGAAACTTAAGAAGTTTTGAATAAACTTATTTTATAGTCAACGTAATTCTTAGAGT
>NZ_JAKGTG010000042.1:0-36217 GCF_022324845.1 Clostridium sp. YIM B02506 | reverse complement strand
TCCAAATCTACCATTAGATAATGCAAAAAAGGATGTAGTAGATTTGTTTTCACACAAATCTTTCTACATCCCCAAATAAATTGAGAACTACTTTTAAGATTATATCTTATATTTATCCATATCGTCATTAAATTGTTCTGCTAACTGCTTAAACTCTTGTATACTCTTAGTAAGATTTCTAATATCTTCTGTATACATTAATACACTAGAACTTACTTCTTCTGATGCTGCAGT
Source organism: Clostridium sp. YIM B02506 (assembly GCF_022324845.1). NCBI lineage: Bacteria > Bacillati > Bacillota > Clostridia > Eubacteriales > Clostridiaceae > Clostridium > Clostridium sp. YIM B02506. The sequence goes on along the minus strand of NZ_JAKGTG010000042.1, from coordinate 35,983 downwards.
ATTTTCTTCTGCTATAGATACTAGAGATTCAATCTTGCTATATACTTCAGACATAGAGCCTGTCTCTTTTTCAAGTAGGTCTGAAGTTTCAATCATCTTATTTGCTACTAGGTTTATAGTTGTATTAGCACTATCACTATAGCTAACAGCTACATTTAATTTGCTGTTTTCTTCTTTTAAAACATCAAATTGTGTTCCTATGTCTGTTACTACATTATCTATTTCACCAATTATTTGATTTAAACTTCCAGTTATATCATTAACAGCTTGTTGTGATTGTTCTGCAAGTTTTCTAACTTCTTCAGCTACAACCGCAAATCCTCTTCCAGCTTCACCAGCTCTAGCTGCTTCTATAGATGCATTTAAAGCAAGTAAGTTTGTTTGTTCTGCTATTGAAGATACTAATGATACGATTTGTGTTATTCCTTTAGCCTTTTCTTGTAATTCTAAGCTATTAGTTTTAACATTGCCGAATTCTACTAATACATCATTAAGCTTGTCTGATGTAGCTTTAGTGTTTTTATAACTATTAGTAATTTTAGCTACAGCATTTTCTAATTCGCCTTTATTTTCATGTTCTTTTTTTGTTACATATACTATAGATTGAACACTATCTTTTAGCATAGCTACTGATCCTTCTATTTCAGAGGTTTGAAGTATTGCAGCATTAGCAACTTGTTCTACTACGCCACCAATTTCTTCTGAAGTAGAGTTCATCTTGTTAGCTATATTACTTACCTCGGCACTAAAGGTGTTAATCTCATCTGTAACTCCTTTAAACCCAACAAAATCTTCTGTGATTACTTTCTTATAATCTTTTATTAAATCATAGAATTTTTCATAGGAATCATTAGTTTCAAGATATAAATCATCCACATAATTATGTTGCTTAAGTCTTTCTAAATCATTGATTATGACCTTCATAGGTCTATGTAATATATAGTTGGCTACAAATGAACCAATTAAACCACTTGCAATTGAAGTGTATATAAGTAAATCTTTAGCTGTAAAATAAACTAATAAATTTAATATAGCAATTATAAGTGTTGATAAAATTGTTACCTTTGCTCCTACATCCTTTAGGAAACCAAAAGATAATATCTTATTTATTTTATAACTTTTCTTAACATATATATCATTTTCAAAAGTTAATTTTAATTTAAGATTATCAGGGGTTCTAGATATTTCTTCAGTACTTAATTTTTCATTAAAGTGCTTACTCGCTCCCTCTATTAATCCTTGAAAGTAATCAAACATACCTCTTTTAGAAGAATACTCAAATATAGCTTCTCTTTTAGATATTGGTTCCAAGTTTAATAGTGGCGGTTTTGCTCCTGGTATTCTTTTAACTACAATAACGTGAACATCATACATTGATTTTAAAAACGTATATAGATTTTCATGTTTAAAAAATGCTGGATAATCCTTAAAAAATGCCTTTATATTATCAACACCTATTTTTCTCCATAGTTCAGAAATAGATACCTTATTAGCCTGAGCTATATTAGATATTAATTTATTAATTATTGCATCATCTACATCTTCTAACGGAGAAAAAATCTTATGTCTGTCAAGTCCAGCAGAGGCTAAAGCATTTTCAACGCATTCTTTACTATACATATTACTACATGTTTTCATCCAGGTACTTACAACAGTTCCTTTCATTTTTCCACCCCTATTTTTATGAAATATTTTAAACTAATTATATCACTAACTTTCTTATTACTCTACTTAATTCTTCATGAAATTATTTATTAATAATTATTATCGCTAAAATTATAATTTAATTTAAAGTCCCATTATAGCTGGGTTTGTATAGGTTTTCCTTTTGCTTGTAAATACCATTTATACTTTTAATATACAATTTTATGGGTTTAAAATAAAAAAATTGCCAAGGCGACTATGAGCCGTCGATTTTTTTTGCGCATCTGCCTTTCCAAACGCATGTGAGGAAAAACTGGCAGGCGCTCAATTTTCTTGTTTTTTATTCTTTAGGTGATTTAGTTAAATCTATGATGTAATTAAATTTTCTAAAGTTATCCACAAATTTTTAAAAATATAATTTCTAAAGAATAAAAAAACCATACATTTCTCTGTATGGTTTATAATACATCTATTAATCTTGAAATAAATCAATAGCTCCCAGTACTACATGAGCTAATCCAAAGCCTAATACAGCTGTTTCTAACATTGGCACTATATCTCTTTTACCCATGCTGTGATGTCTTGCATCCATACAACGAGCTGCTATTGCTCCTGCAGTTACTGCGGTACCTAATGCTGTAGGAATTAATCCTTCTTTTATTTTATGATTTCTTCTGTAATTCATAATATATCCCTCCTTAATGTTTACAAACATATTGTGTCCATTAAGCATTTAGTTTTATTACATTTTTTACGTTCTATACAGATGAAATCATACCCACTTAAATTAATAATTTCTAAAATATAATATTTATTGTAATTATATTAATTCATTGGCTTTAATATATGGATTTCTGTATCTATTTTTATTTTGTGTGCTTTTTCCAAGGTTTATAGCCTTACTTGGACATATATTTATGCAAGCCATACAGTCTATACATTTTCCTTGCCACTTAGGATATCCTTCAACCATTTCTATATTATTTACTGGACATATTTTTTGACACATAGAACAAGATATACATCTTTCGTCAACATTAAAGTTTTTGTCTTTTTCTTTATATGAATCTTTCCATAAACTATAAAATTTTTTATGAATTAAAGAATATCTCTTTGGTAATGCTTTTATTTCTTTAACCTTTAGTGTTTTTATAAATTCTTGAAGCTTAGAGTTGTTTTCTTCTATAGCCTTTTTAGCTCTTTCTTCTGTAGGATTTTTACCCATTCTGGTATAGTTAGAAATATATTTTATTATAACTGAATTTTTTATTTCTCCTTTATCCTCTAGAATCTTATCTATTTCTATTAATGGAAAATTTGACTTACCTCCACCAGTAACTTCTACAGCAAATATATAGGCATCTTTGTTAATCTTTATTTTTTCTATAAAGTCTCTAACTATAATTGGCAGTCCATATGAATGTAGTGGAAATACAATTCCTATCCTATCTCCTTCATACTCAAATTTTCCTTCCTTCATAGCTTTAGGTATTGATATTATTTCACATTCATCTAATTCATCTTTTATTTGCTTTGATACATACAAGCAATTTCCCGTAGATGAAAAATAAAATATCTTATTTTTCATTATTACTCCTCCAAAATTCTTTGACTTGTTTATTTATAGAACTGTTATCTTTGACTACTTTAAAATCTCTCCAACCTTCTGGCATAAGTTTAATATACTTTTCAGTTAAAAACCTATCATCAATTAATAAAACTGCACCCTTATCTTCTTCTCTTCTAATAACTCTCCCTACAGCCTGCATAACTTTATTGATTCCTGGATAAACATAGGCATAGTCATATCCTGTTCCCACTTCATTAAAAAAGTCCTTAATTAGATTTTGCTCAAAAGATAATTGAGGGAGACCTACCCCTACTATTATTGCTCCTATTAAGGAATCACCTTTTAAATCTATCCCTTCTGAGAATATTCCTCCCATGACACATAAGCCTAGTTGTACCTTCTCCTTTGGCTTTTTAAACTTATCTAAAAAATCTTCTTTTTCTATCTCAGTCATATTTTCTTTTTGAGGTATATATATAATCTCATCACTAAGCTTAGTTAAAAGTTCCTCAGCTTGTTTCATATATCTATAAGACGGGAAGAAACACATATAGTTACCTTTTTTACCTTTTACAAATTCTATTATCATAAGAAGTATCTTCTCAATTGTTGCCCCTCTATGTTTAAACCTTGTAGATATAGGCGCTATTAAGGTTAATAGATTTTCTTTTGGAAAAGGTGAGGGTAAACTCATCTTATAGCTATTTTCCTCTCCTCCAAGAAGTTCTATAAAATAACTGCTTGGTGATAATGTTGCTGAAAATATAACCTTACTTTTAGCTCTATTCATTCCAGTTGTAAGATTGTCTCTTGGATTAATACAATAAAGCTTTAAGATTAGTTCATTTCCATCAATAATAACTAGGCTTAAATAATTTTCATCATATAGTTCACTCATATTTATAAAAGTATTTAACTCAAAGTAAACATCTAAAACCTCTTGATAATATTGAAAATCCCTATTATTTATTAGAAATTCATCACACTCTTTTAAATAGTCTCTAATATATTCGTATACCACATTAGGTTCTTCTGTTATAAACTCATTTTCTCCTTTCCCGTCTCCCTCTTTTCTCAAAGCTATCAAAAAATTATTTATCTTATTTAATCTTCTTGTTAGCTTTTTTTCTCCCTTTAAAAGATTTTTAAGGTCCAAAATCTTTCTTTTACTTATAGCTGCTGAAAACATCTCTCTTCCTCTAGATACTAGATTATGAGCTTCATCTATTAAAAATATATAATCTTCTGTTCTTTCATCAAAAAATCTTTTTAAGTATACTCTAGGATCAAATGCATAATTATAATCCCCTATTATTACATCACACCAAATTGATATTTCTAAAGAAAATTCAAATGGACATATTTCATATTCTCTAGCATATTCTTCTATTTTTTCTCTTGTAAATTCATCTTCATTGTTAAGTATTTTAAATAAAGCCTCATTGACTTTGTCATAATACCCTTTTGCATAAGGACATTCTTCTGTATTACATTTTCCCTCTTCACTAAAGCAGATTTTATCTTTAGCTGTTAAGGTAATGCTTTTTACTTTTAAAACCTTATCTCTTAAAATGCTTATAGATTCTTCAGCTACTGTCCTTGTAATTGTCTTAGCTGTTAAATAAAATATTCTATCTGCCTGCTCTTCACCTAATGCTTTTATGCTAGGAAAAAGTGTTGATATGGTTTTTCCTATTCCTGTAGGCGCTTGTGCAAAAAGCATACCATTATTTCTTATGGTATTGTAGATAACAACCGCAAATTCTCTTTGTCCTTGTCGATACTTTGGAAAGGGAAAGGTTAAATCTTTTATAGAATTATTCCTAATCTCCTTCCACTCTAAAGTAAACTTTGCCCATTTTACATATTCGTTTACTACACTATTTACAAATTCCTCCAGTTCCTTAATGTCGAACTTTTTAAGAAAACTTTTTACTTCACTACTTTCTAGATTTATGTATGTGAGTTGTAACTCTATGTTTTCTAAACTATTTTCTATTAAATACATATATCCATAAAATTTAACCTGAGCCCAATGTAGTAAGTTATCTTCCTCTTGGATATCAATTAAATCTCTAGTTGTACTTTTTATTTCATCTATGATTATCTTTTCATCTAACTCTATTATCCCATCAGCTCGTCCTTCTACTGTTAACTCTATATCTTCTCTAATAAATACGTGCTTTAAATAAACTTCCTTTTTATAGTTTTCATAGGTTTTACTATTCTCTTTTTGTAAATATTGATGAGCCTTAGTTCCTTCTTGCGCCCTTTTGTTACCTGTATATCCGCTATCTATGCTTCCTCTTCTTAAAATAAATTCTATAAGATTTCTTACAGATATTCTTAGTTCTTTTATATCCATGGTTATCCTCATTTAAGTATATTTGATCTGATGTCTAGCCACTGTAGCACTCCCATCCTATATTAAGTCGGGAGCTAACAGTGGCACGACCCTAGATAAGTTCAACTAAGATTCAGTTGGAGACCAAACTCCACCTGAATCAAGTTTCACTTGATACTTAATATTTTACCCTAAATAATAGCTATTAAAAAGGAAACGTACCAAAAACTTTTTGATACGTTTCCTTTATTAGAACTTATTCAAATCTCAGAGCATCAATAGGATTCAATTTTGATGCTTTATTGGCTGGATATATTCCAAACACTACTCCAACTAAGAAGGAGAAAATAAATGCTCCTATTACTATATTGTTAGAAATACTTACACTTAAATTAAAGAAGTTTTGAGCCACATAAGCACCTAAAAATCCTATTAAAACTCCAAAAATACCACCTAGTGTACTTATTGTAGCTGCTTCTATCAAAAATTGTGTTAAAATCACTCCTCTTTTAGCTCCTATAGCTTTTCTTATGCCTATTTCTCTAGTTCTTTCTATAACAGAAACCAGCATAATATTCATTATACCTATTCCCCCTACTACTAAAGATATTGCAGCAATTCCTCCAAGCATTGTAGTTAAGCTTGAAGTAGTTGAGCTAGCTGTTTCTAAAAGACTTGTCTGATCCATTATTCTATAGCTATTTGTATTATTATCATACTTCTTATTAAGAAATAAGGTTAAATATGATTTTGCTTCACTAACACTGTCTTTATCTGTAGCTTCCGCATAAAATGTTTTTACAGTTGTAGTTTGTAACAATCTTTGAGCTGTTTGTAATGGAATTATTACCCTATCATCACTTGAACCTGTAGCACTTGTTCCTTGGGACTCAAGAACTCCTATTATTTTAAACTCAATACCACTTATATACATTGTCTTTCCTACAACATTTGTTGTTGAAAATAGATTTGTAGCTGTTTCTGAGCCAATTACTGCAACCTTATATCTATTTTCATCGTCATTATCATTAATGAATCTACCACTTGCAACTGCTAATTTCCTTATATCTGCATAGTTAGCTGTTGAAGCTTCAAGTGTAGTAGTTTTAGATGTTGTTCCTGCTTTTACATTTATGTTTCCTTGACTTAATGCAGGAGCGATCTCTTTAATACCTGGTTTAGTTTTTAATTCTTCAAGCTCCTCATTAGTAATTGCCTTAGTTCTATTTCCAGTTATACTAACTGTTATAAGATTGGTTCCAAGGCTTTCAATTTGCTCAGTTACCTGCTTTTTCGTTCCTTCTCCTATTCCTACTAATATGCTTACTGAAGATATTCCTATTATTATACCAAGCATAGTAAGAAAAGATCGCATTTTATTACTCCAAACAGATGCTAAAGAAATCCTAATTAGTTTTGAGATTCTCATATGCTTATCTCACCTACCTTCCAAGTATCTGAGGTGATTATTCCATCTCTTACAGTTATCATTCTTTTAGCCTCGGCTGCTATTTCCTTATCATGAGTTATTATAATTATGGTATTACCTTCTTTATTTAAATCTTCCATCATATTAAGAACTTCTCTTCCTGTCTTACTGTCTAAGGCTCCTGTAGGTTCATCTGCAAGTATTATCTGAGGTTCTGTTACCAAGGCTCTGGCTATTGCAACTCTTTGCTTTTGACCTCCTGATAACTCATTAGGCTTATGCTTTAAATGGGTTTCTAGACCAACTTTTTTTAATGCTGACAATGCTTTTTCTTTTATTTCACGACTACTCATTCCTAAATATAAAAGGGGTAATTCTACATTTTCCAAAACATTTAATTTAGGCAATAAATTATAATTCTGAAATATAAAACCTATCTTTTTATTTCTTATCTCTGCTAATTTTGAATCACTACATTTTGTATTTAATCCATCTAATATATATTCTCCACCACTTGGTGTATCTAGGCATCCTATTATGTTCATAAGCGTTGACTTACCTGCCCCAGAAGGCCCAACTATAGCTACATATTCACCTTTATTAATACTTAAGTTAATATTGTCAAGAGCCTTAAATTCACTACTTCCCATTGAATATATCTTATTTATATTACTCATATTAATTACTTCAGATTTATTAGTGTATTTATTCATTACCTCACCTCCTTAAGGTCTTTGTCCTCCTGATGGAGCTCCACTTCCACCACCCATAGAAGAGCCTCCCATAGATGCTCCTCCAAAGCTGCTTCTCTCACTTCTATTAGTGTTAGTTGATGTAGTTGTTGTTGGCAAAGTAATAAGTAACTTTTCTCCCTCTGTTACTCCACTAACTATTTCTACATAACTCTCATTTTCTAGTCCTGTAGTAACCTCTACTCTTTGTCCCCTTGACTGAGCTCCTTCACTTTCACCAGATGAACTTGAAACTGTAACATATTTTTTATCACTTTCTTTTGTTACTGCTTCAACTGGAACTACTAATGCGTCCTTTTTACTTTGTATTGCTATTGTGATATTAGCATTCATACCAACCTTAATAGCTGTAGGCTCCTTTATACCTAAAGTTACATCATAAGTAGTTACATTATTGTTGCTTGTACCCAATTGTGCTATAGCTTCAACTGTTCCTTCAAAGCTTTTATCACTTATTGCATCAAACTTAACTGTAGCTGTTTGTCCACTAGTTACTTTAGCTATGTCTAACTCATCTACAGCTACCTTAACTTTTATAGAATTTGGATCTATTATTGTTAAAACTGATTTAGCTGCTTGTACATCATCCCCTGTGTTATAAGTTTTAGCAACCACAACTCCTGATATTGGGGAGGTAACTGTCATTTTATTATAATTAGCTAATGCTTTTTCATACTGCTCTTGTGCATTAGTTAATTGTGTTGTGTCTGCTGTTGAACTATTTTGAGCACTTTCTAATGTCTGTTTTTGTTTATCTAAATTATCTTGTGCAGTTTGAACTTTCCCCTTTAGTAATTCATCTGTGGGATTAGCTTGTAACGCTTTATTAGCGGAATCTAATTGAGATTGAGCATTTTTAACAGCAGTTTGTGCTTCTGATATTTTTGATGCTCTTTGATTATTAGAGGTTGTTATTGCTGTCTCTTGTTTTGATACGTTGTTTTTAGCTGTTTCTAAAGCATTTGCAATGTCTTCACTATATGCTACAAAAAGAGTATCTCCTTTATTAACAGTATCTCCTACTTGAACATTTAGATTTTGTATAACCCCCTCATTACTAGGAGTTACCTCTTTAGAAGTACCTGCAAATGCACTTCCTGTTCCTTGTATATTTACTGATAAATCCATTTTAGATGCCGTCGCAGTTATATATCTACTACTTGCTGCTACAGCTTTATTAGTACCAAAAAACCTCTTATACCCAAAAATTCCTCCTGTAATAACTGCTACGGCAAGAGCTGCTACTATTAATGATTTAATTAATTTCTTTTTCACAGTAATTCCTCCTAAATTATTTATTGTTTATAATTCCGTTTATTAATTTTTTAATCTATACCTTAAATCCAGAGGTTATTTTGCTTAACCTTCTAGACATTTCTAATAAATCTTCTGTGGTTTTCTCTATTCCATTCATAGTTTTAAGTTGTTCTTCTATACTAGAGCTTATATTCTCAGTTCCTGATGCTATTTCATTTGAGGATAAAGCTATGTTATTTATTGCTTGCTCTATCTCTTTCGCACTTTCCACTTGTTGAACATTTGCTTTATCTATTTGCTCTATTTCTACAACTATTTCTTTAACATTTTTAATGATATTTTGGATACTTTCACCTACTTCAGATGCCTTTTCAACACCTTTAGCAACTTTTTCTTCTACCTGATTTACTGAAGTTACTGCTGACGCTGATTTTAACTGATTCTCCTTAACCAATTCATATATATCTCTAGCTGCCTTACTACTTTCATCTGCTAATTTTCTGATTTCGTCTGATACTACATTAAATCCCTTGCCAGCCTCTCCAGCCCTTGCAGCCTCTATTGCTGCATTTAATGCTAATAGATTTGTTTGTTCTGATATTGATGTGATTATTTTTATAATATCTCCTATTTTTCTTGAGGAATAATCTAACTCATTTATTATTACCGACACCTCTTTAGATGAACTTGCTATATTAGTAATTGAAGATACTATTTCATCTATTTTGTTAGCTCCATCCTCCGCTGATTCTTTAACTTTTTTACTATTATAAGCAGTCTTTCTACTTGCATCAGAAGCCGCTTCTGAAAATCTTGCTGCTTCTGAAAGTCCTGCAGTAGTTTCTTCTGCTGATGCCGCTCCATCTGATGCTCCTCCACTTATATCTACTACAGTCTTAGAAATCTCTTCTAAAGACTCTGTGGTTATTGCTGTTGCTTTACTTAGTTGTCCACTTGAAGACTCTATAACCTCAGCAGAACTAGCTACTTCTTTAATAATTGACTGTAATTTATCCATAAACAAATCAAAACTTTTACTCAATTGTCCTATTTCATCTTTGCTTTGATAATTAATCCTTTGAGTTAAATCCCCATTGCTTTCTGAAACCTCTTTTAGCTTCCCAGTAACCTTTTTTACTGGCACAATTATTGATCTTATTATTACAATTGATAATAAAAGAGAAATGACTATACATATTACAACTATAGATATTAATATCATTACCGTTTTTTTATAATCAGCTTTACTATCCTGATAAGTATTCTGTGCTTCTAAAACATGATTGTTTATAACCTCATCAAAAGATTCAACTAAGGCTATCTTCGCCTCATCAAAAGCCTGCATATTATTAGGTGCTCCTCCAGCTCCATCTTGAGATTCTGGTGGAATTTGTCCTTCTAAATGTGATCCATTTTGCTGAATAAGACCACGTTGTTCTGCATTTTCAACAAATGTGTCCTTGGCTGCAATAAATGCGTCATAATTACTAAATAAACTTGAAAAATCCTCATCATCTTTATACTCAAGTAAGGCCTCATCTATATCAGATACCTTAGTTGCTATTGCATCTTTTATAGTTTTCTTCTCATCGTCATCACTTGCATCCATTAAAGAATTACCTTCATACCTGATATACTCAATATCTGATTTTATATTTTCTAATTTTATAATTGGAGCAACCCTTTGTTCATTTAGTTCCATAATTTTATTGTTTAATACTGTCAATTGTTTTACTGAAGTCACTCCTATTATGGTCAGGAATATTAAAAAACTTATAGATAACAAACTAATTTTTTGTGTCAATTTAACATTTTTGAAAAAATCCATTCTTTTCTCCTCTACTAAGCACGTCATCTTCTATTTGCCAGGTTTTAAATCATACAATTCTATAGAATTCCCTCTACCAAAACCCTGATTTAATGTCTTATTTCCAGTGGTTGAAGTTTTAGTGTTATCCCACTTACTTCCTGGAACCAATACACCATTTTCTTGAACCCAAGACATTATTTCATTATTTCCACCTCTACCTTGTCCACCAGTTATGACATATCTGATTTCTCCTTTATTCACCAATTCTTTAAACTCATCTAAAGTTAATATCTGATCAGAGCCACTAAATCCTCCTAGAGTTATTACAGATTCACCTGTATTTATGATTATTTGTGAAGCTGTACCAGTAGCTGATTGTACTGCCACCAAATATTTTTCACTGGTTATATTGGATTTAAGGTAATCTACAAGCTTAGTTATATCTTCATTACCTTCTAAGGTATTTCCCATTCCTATCTCCTCAGTTCTCAAACTTAACCCTGCTGAAGGGAATGTTCCTGACATTTTATAAAACATTGTAGTTGATGACCAAACTAATGGTGTTATTAACAATCCTATTACCGATATTGATACTACAATTTTGTCTATTATTTTTTTATCATTATTTCTTAGTAAATTTAGTGCAATTAAAACTACCGAAGATGCACCAGATAAAACAAATACTGTTATAGCTAATATTTTGCTTATATTATCACTACTATAATAAGAGAGGATTAATAGTTGAACTCCTGCATTAATTATAAGAGCTCCCGGTAAAAACCATGATTTCCAACCTCTATCTTTGTAAAGTTCCCACATAGATATAACACCTATACCTGTTAATGCTGCTATAGGGGGAGCAAGCATAGTTAAATAGTATGGATGAAATAACCCTGTTGTAAAACTAAAATATATAAATACAGGTACTAACCACGTAAACCATAGTGCTAATCCTAATTTCTTTTTGTTATCTAACTTTAAGTTTAATTTCTCCTTTATAGCGGCTGCTATAAAACCTATTAATGCTAATGGAAATAACCATATTATTTGATCTGACAAACTGTTGTTTTGAAATAATCTTGTAATACCAGCTCCCTCTGAGCCTCCCATATTACTCACTTGGCCACCACCAGCTCTCATGTTACCAAATCCCATACCTCCTTGAGATCCACCTTCTCTTTGAGGCATATTTCCACTTGAACCATCCGTTGCTTTACCTTCACCCATATTTCCTTCTCTTTCTGGATTACCTTGCATCATTTGTCCATTGGTTCCTTGTGGCGATTGAGGCTTTTCACGATCTCCATTTGATGAATAATTTTCTGTTTGTGATTCTTGCCCTCTATCCATACCTTCTTGAGGATTTATTTCACCAAATCCACCTTGTCCACTTCTATTTGAACTTCCAAGACCAAGTCTTTCTAATCCGTTATGCCCTATTATTAATTCCATAACCGTATTATCTGTGCTGCTTCCTATAAATGGTCTATTCTCTTCTGGAACTAAATCTACAATAAAGGCCCAACTCAAAGAAGTTATTAAAAGAACTATGGTTCCTAATACTAAATGTCCTATCCTCTTTTTCCATGAAACTGCTGTAGATAACAAATATGTTATATATAAAGCAGGTACAATCATGTAAGCTTGAAGCATTTTTATATTAAATCCTATACCTACAAGAACTAAGCTTAAAATTAATAGTTTTAAATGTCCTTTTTCTGCCGCTATTGATAACACCCAACATGCTAAAAGCAAAACTAATACTAAAAGATTATCGTTTGTATTATTTCTACTATCTGCTACAAAAATTGGAGTTATAGCAAGACACAAAGATGATATTAAAGCAGCTGGAATCCCGAAAGATCTTTTTACTATTTTATAAATAACCCATACTGAGATAACTCCTGCTAAGGCTTGGGGGGGAATTATGCTCCAACCGCTATACCCAAATATCTTTGCTGATAATGCCTGTATCATAAATCCTAAAGGTGGTTTATCTATAGTTACAAATCCCGCTGGATCAAATGATACAAAGAAGAAATTCTTTAAACTCATCGTCATGCTTTTAACACCAGCGGCGTAGTACTCATTCCCATAACCTTCAATACTTAAATTAACTAAACTTAAAAATCCTGATAATATTAAGATTGGCACAAGCAGAATTTCGTTTTTTGATAGCTTTAACTTTCTCATTTATTCTTTCCCCCTTAGGTGATTCCTTACTTATTTCATATTTCAAATTATAGCCACTAATTGTAATGCTATTATCAAATAATTATGTGAAATTTGTGTGATGATAGACCTTAGAAGAACTCAACTTATATATTGTCCCTGTTTATATTCTCTATTTCTTTATTCACAGCCCTATTAAAGTTAAAAATTTAAATATTATTGTACAAGTGTACAGACGTACACCTGTACACTTGTATAATTGTAAAATTATACATTTTTCTATTTGTACAGTTGTACAATTGTACAAACGTACAAATAAAAAAGGCTTAAGTATCTTTGACTACTTAAACCTTTTTTACTAAATTGGATATTTAATTATAAAACTTACACCATTTTCTCTATTAACAGCTTTTATACTTCCACCATAAAAATCTACTATCTTTTTAGATATGGCTAATCCTAGTCCAAAATTCCCCGTTTTATCTTTATAGAGTGTTTCAAATATATGTTCAATATTATCTTCAGATATATTCTGTCCGTCATTATAAAGCTCTAAAACTCCATAATTTGCTTCTCTTTTAAGCTTTACTCTCATCTGGCTTTTTGCATATCTCAATCCATTTTCTAATATATTTTCAATAGCAACTTTAACCTTTTCTTTATTACCTTTAATCATAATTCTATCAAGGTCGAGATCCCAATCAAGGTTGCTATTTACAACTTCAAACCTATTTATTATCTTTAAGAGAACTTCTTTTAAATCAAATTCTTCATTGTCAATATTATTTCCTAAAACATAATCTAATGTATTAAGATATAATAACTGCTTTATTTTTTTCTCTAAACTAATTGCTTCTTCTTTTATTATTTCAGCTGTTTTCTCTACTGAGTCTATATAAACTCCATCTATAATAGCCTCTGCATGACTCATAATAACCATAACAGGTGTTTTTAAGTCATGAGATATACTTTGAAGAAAAGTTTTTTCTTCCTCGTCTATTCTCTTTAGTTCTATCTGCATCAGATTCATAGCCTTTGCCAGTCTTCCAATCTCATCTTCACTTTTAATTATTATAGGCTCTTTCCAATCCTTTTGAGCTATTCTTACTGTATGATTCTCTAATTCCTTAAGAGGTTTTGAGATACGATTTGCAACTACCTTAGCTGTAAAAAATCCTATTCCAATAAAAATAATTCCTATAAACATAACTATGTATATTATTATATTATCTTCACTATTAGGAGTAAAAGAGATTAAGTATTCATTTTCAGAGGTGTCTGTTTTAATAGAACTTATTACAAATATATACTTTCTATTATTAAAATACTCCTTAAATTCACTTTCAGTCATATCTCCTTTAGCAAAAGTAGCCATCCATTCTCTGAATCCCTCATCTTTTATTCCAGGAGGTACTATAACTCTATTTCCTTCTTGTACATTACCTTCATTTTGAGGAAAGAATTTCTCAGAAATTTTTCTTACACTTTCTATCTTTATCTCTCCAGAATTACTCACCTTAGCAATAAAATGTTCACTTCCTCTAAGGTTTCTTAATTCATCAAACCTGTTAGGTTGAATAAAGTTTTCGCTATCAATTATAGCATCATGAAAAACCTTTAAATCTTGCATCTTATTGGCTTCATTTATGGTTCTGTAGGCAACTAAATATACTATTGAAATACTACATATTATAACTAAAATCACTGCTGTAAATGTAGTCCAAATTCTCATTGTTAATGATTTAAATCTTAATTCCCTCATGACTTATACACCAACTTATATCCATAGCCATACACAGTCTCTATATTTAACTTGTCAACTTTTTTTCTTAATCTTCTTATAGTATCATCAACAACTCTATCTGAACCAAAATAATCGTCTCCCCAAACATTTCTAAGTATTTGGTCCCTAGATATTAAGATGTTTTTATTTTCAGCTAGATAATTAAGTAATTCAAATTCCATTTTAGTTAATTGAATCTCTATTTCCCCAAGGAAAACTGTTCTTTGTGTTTTACTAATGACATAATCACCTATATTTATTGATAATTCTGATACTCGCTCTTTTTCATCACCATAAATCCTCTCCATAAGTTTATTAGTTCTTATAACTAACTCCCTAGGTAAAAATGGTTTAGATAAATAGTCATCACTTCCTAGCTCAAGTCCAACAACTCTATCAAGCTCTTCATTTCTTGCTGACATAAATATTACCGGAGTATTTTTATTATTATCTTTTATCTTTTTTATAAGCTCATACCCATCTGCTCCTGGAAGCATTATATCCAATATCCATAAATCTGGCATATCTTTTATTTTTTGCAGGGCACTATCTCCATCCAAAAATGTTGTTACTTTATAACCTTCTAGTTGTAAATATCTTTCCAATAAAATATTTAAACTCTTTTCATCCTCAACAAGATATATTATCTTATCCATTATTATCACCCCAGAATTTATCTTATTAAAATACATTTTTATTCTAACATATAAATTTCTAATCATTTTAGATATATTATGTGAAGATTATGTGTTTTTCATTATTTAGCTACACATATTTATCTGTAAATATGACCATATTGTCAAATTTATGATAATAATATCACACATTGTCGTTTAATTCATATTATATATTGCAAAAGAGACTAAATTTATCTAAAAGGATGTGCTTATTTTGAGTAATGAATTTTATATTGATAGCACAAATAATGAAATAGTAGATCCATCGAATCCTGATACTATTCCTAAGTTTACAGATAAGTTACCTCGTCCTCCTGTAATGAGGCCTCTTATAGAAAACGGGAATATATATTATGAGATTGAAATGAAAGAAAGCTATCATTCTTTTCATAAACAATTTCCTCTCACCTATATTTGGGGTTATGAGGGGATTTTTCCTGGACCTACAATAGAAGCTGTAAAAGATAAGTCAATATGGGTACGCTGGATTAATAATCTTCCTTCAAAGCATTTTTTACCTGTAGACCGCACTCTTCATGGTGCTTCTGATTCGCCAGAAGTAAGAAGCGTAGTTCATCTTCATGGTGCTAATGTTGACTGGGAAAGTGATGGCCACCCTGATGCTTGGTTTACAAAAGATTACACCTTTACTGGGAAAACTTTTAAGAGAAAGGTTTATAGATATACCAATCACCAGCCTGGTACCTTAATGTGGTATCACGATCATAGTATGGGAATAACTAGATTAAATGTTTATGCAGGTCTTGCTGGACTTTATATTCTTCGTGACCCACTTGAAAAGAGATTAAATATTCCTAAAGGTAACTACGAAATCCCTTTGATGATTCAAGATAAATCCTTTAACAAAGATGGTTCTTTATTTTATCCAGATTCACCACCATTCCCAGTGGATGTAAAACCATCAGTAGTTCCTGCATTTTTAGGTAATACAATTGTAGTAAACGGTAAGGTCTGGCCATATCTCAATGTTGAACCTAGAAAGTACAGATTTAGAGTTATTAATGGCTCAAATACCAGAGGATATGCTCTAAGTTTATCTAATAAACAAAACTTTTATCAGATTGGTACAGACGGGGGATTGCTACACCATCCTGTTACACTGGACTCAGTAGAATTAGAACCAGCTGAAAGAACTGATATAATAGTTGATTTTTCTAACTTAAAAGGAGAAACTATTACTCTAAACAACGAATCTCCAGATCCAAACATTAGCGTAATAATGCAATTTAGAGTATGTCTACCTTTAAGAGGAGAAGATAAGACTGAAATTCCCCATGAACTAACACCACAAAGTCATTTAACTGAAGACTTAGCTGATAATTCTAGACTATTGACATTAAGTGCTTCAACAGATCATTACGGTAGACCTATGCTTATGTTAAATGATCGTATGTGGAGTGATCCAACAACTGAAAAACCTGAATATGATAGTATAGAGATATGGAATATATTAAACTTAACTACTTTTCCTCATCCTATTCATATTCATTTAGTTCAATTTAAAATATTAGATAGGATTCCTTTTGATGTTTCTTTTTATCAGGAAACAGGTAAGATTAAGTATACTGGACCACCAGAAGCTCCTAGAAACTTCGAAACTGGTTGGAAGGATACTGTTAAAGTTTTTCCTGGAATGATAACAAGATTAATCATGCATTTTAAAGATCATGCTGGGGATTATGTGTGGCATTGTCATATACTCGAACACGAAGACCACGATATGATGAGGCCAATTAGAGTATTAAAAGACTCTATAGCAATAGAATAACTTTTTAATTAAAAGCCATTATAAAATTATAATGACTCAGGCTGTTAATTTTCCTATAATGTAAAAAACCTTGGAAGATACTTATTTTAGTATCTCCCAAGGTATCTAAAAATTAAACGTAGTGAAAATTTAATCTTATAGACCTAATAAACCTATCCAATATCCAATTATACCTACTGCAAATAATCCGAAGATTAACCATATTGGACTTACTTTTTTCTTTAATAATCTCATGCAAAGGAATGTTAATCCTAATGCTAATAATCCTGGTAATAAAGAATCTAAAACACTTTGAACAGTTGTAACTGTTACTTCTCCAGCAGCATTAGTAACTCTTGAAAGTTCAAATGGAACCTTTATAGATGTCCATCTAGCAACTAAAGCACCCATTATGAATAATCCAAGTATTGAAGCTCCTTCAGTTAATTTTTGTAGCTTATTACCAGCTAAATCTTTAACTATGTTAGCACCAACTTGATATCCGTAAAATTGTGTAATCCATCTAAATCCTAAACGAACTACATTCCATAAAACGAAGAATAATATTGGTCCAAGTAAGCTACCACCAGTTGCTATTGAAGCTCCTAATGCAGCAAGTACAGGTCTTAAAGTACCCCAGAATATTGGATCACCAACTCCTGCTAAAGGCCCCATTAAACCAACCTTAACTCCGTTTATAGCTCCATTATCTATATCTGCACCATTAGCTCTTTGCTCTTCCATTGCACAAGTAACTCCTAATATAGGTGATGTTACAAATGGTTGAGTATTAAAGAACTCTAAATGTCTCTTTAAGGCATCTTTTTGTTCCTCTTTAGTTGTATATAACTTCTTAAGAACAGGATTCATTGCATATGCATACCCTATAGCTTGCATTCTTTCAAAGTTCCAAGAACCTTGATGAAAGTTTGAACGAAGGAATACACTAATTAAATCTTTTTTAGTTAATTTTTTTTGTTCACTCATTCCTATTTCCTCCTCCTTCTTAATCTAACACATCATCATCAAAGTCATCACTTGCAGATGCAACTTGCACTGCTCCATTATACTTTGGTGATAATTGTAGATATAGTAAAGCTAAAATTGTTCCTAATATACCTAGAGCTACTAGATTATAGCTTGAGAATGAAGCTACAACAAATCCTAAGAAGAACATAGGCATTAAGTGTTTAGCACCCATCATGTTTATAACCATAGCGTAACCAACTACAACTATGAATCCACCTGCAACTTGAAGTCCTTTTGTAATAAAATCCGGAATCGCATTTAGCATATTTGTCACTTGATCTGTACCTGCAAACATAGCAACTATTAATACTGGTATAGCTACACGAAGTGCTTGGATAACCAATCCACCTAAATGACACATATCTACTCCAGTAAAGTTAGCTTCTTCAGCATATTTATCAGCTCTGTGTTGTAAACCAACTGATAAAGTTCTTGCAAATATTGTTAAAACTTGACCAGCTGCAGCTAGTGGTATAGCAATAGCTATTCCTTCTGCAATGCTTTGTTTAGAAACTATTACTAAAATTGTGGATATACAGCTAGCAAGTGCAGCATCTGGTGCCATAGCTGCTCCTATATTCATCCATCCTAAAGCCATTAATTCTAATGTTCCACCTAATATAATACCGGTTTTCATATCTCCTAATATAAGTCCTATAATTGTACATGATATCAAAGGTCTGTGTGTTTGGAATTCATCTAGAACTGAACCAATACCTGAAATACATGCCCATGCTACAACAAGAATAATTTGTAAAGCATTCATAATTTTCTTCCTCCCATTTCTTTAATTCTTTAATTTTATAGTGGTAATTTATCTTTTAATAGAACCTTAGAGTCAGATGCAACAACTCTTATTTCTAATTCTATTCCCTTTTTGTTTAACTCTTTGAAAGATGAAATATCTTGATCATTTACAGAAATTGCTCCAGTTATTTGTTTCTTTCCTTCTTTAAATGACATTCCTCCAATATTTACGCTTTCAATACCTACTCCAGCTTCAACTAATCTTAAAACATCTGTAGGATTAGTAAATAATAATAAAGCTTTAAAATCATTTTTAGGGTTATTGTATACTCTTATAGCTTTATCAACGTTTAAAACATGTGCTTTTATTCCTGGAGGAGCTACTTGCACTAATAATGTACTTCTAAGCTCATCCTTTGCAACCTCGTCACTTACTACTATTATTTTTTCACACCCAGTTACCTTCGACCAAACTGTTGCTACTTGACCATGTATTAATCTGTCATCAATTCTAGCTAAAACTATTTTCATAATTATAGAACCTCCTCATCATCATCGTTAATGTTTTTATTTATTATAAGACCTTCTTTAAACGGTCTAATGGACTCTTTACCTGAATTCTCAGCTATCTTTACAAGCTCACTTATAGAACTAGATGTTCTCGCTCCAAATACCTCAAGTAACATAGGTAAATTTACGCCTGTAACTATATCCATATTTTCATTTTCTACAACTATCGATGTAGCTGCATTAAATGGGCTTCCTCCAAAAAGATCTACTAAAAATATTAACCCATTCTCTATATCTAAAGCTTTTATAGCTTCACTATACTTTCTAGTTAAATCTTCAGTTCCTTCTCCTGGCATAAAGGTTATATATTCTACATTTTCCTGTTTTCCAAAAATCATTTCTGAGGACTTAACTAACTCTTCAGAAAATCTTCCATGGGTTGCAACAACTACTGCTGGCATAACCGCTCCTCCTTTAGAACTTTATATTCTTATTTTATATACTAATCTATTTTGTATACGTTATTTATTATAGCAATATCCATGCCAAAAAAAGTGTATCAATGAATGTAAGCCATTTCAACTAAGAAATATCACTACTTTGATACTTTCTTATGATGAAAAATACATTTTGATACACTTCTATTTATAAGCTAATACACTTTTCTTATTTTTTCTAATACTGTATCAAATTATTTCGCAAATATGATACACTTCATCTTCTGTTAGTATTATTCTGAGACTATCTTCGAATACTTTTACTGAATTTTTAACAGCCTCTAAGCAATTTGCAGTAAAATTCTTTTCTCCTCTATAAGTTAATCCAGAATTTAATACCATTCTTTCTATAGCACAAGCAACATGTATTATTAATCTAAGCTGTTCTGCATTAGATAACTTTTTATTTAAACCTTCCTCTAATAATCTAATGAAATCCATCAAAAGTCCTATAATCTTTTTAGGATTAAGATATGTTAAATACTCCTCTAAATTTTCTTCACACAATTCTCTAATTAAAAGGCTCCTACTTTCCTCTTCTCTTACTTCCACACCAGATATTATTCCTCTTAATACATTTGCACCACTTCCACCTATAAAGGATTCAAGTGAAATAAATGGTATATCTTTGCCTACGTTTTTAACCCCTACTATAGCAATGACATTTTTTGTACTCTCAAGATTTTTTACATTTTCTTCAGCACCTTTTATACCTATAGGGATAACCTCTATTTCTTCAACTGAAATGTCTTCAATTATATTCTTTACTATCTCTTTAAGTTTCTCTGCTGTTCCAACTCCAGAAGAACATACGGTTATAACTGTTTTAGGCTTTGATGAACCCTGTTTATTAGAGTTGGTATTTATAATATTACTGTATCCATTAAATTCTCTTAATGAAAAATATATTTCATCCAACTCTTCTGAAAATAAATGTCCTTTTCTAACAGCTTCTATAACTAAAGGAGTAGACACCATATCTAAAGTTCTAGTTTTTATATTTGTCCTCTCCTGTATTATCTGCCCAAAGGTTACTAGAGAACCCATGTCTACCATTAGAAGTACACCTTTTCCTTCGTTCATTTCAACAACTTTTTCCGTAACCTCTTCTAATATACTTTGTGGGCTAACATCAAGAGGCATATCTACAGCCTCAATAGGCCCTTCTTTTCCTAGTAAGTCTACTGCTACATTAACCATACTTAAGGCAGTACTACTTCCATGAGCAATTACCAATATACCTACTTTTTCACTAATAACCTTTTCTTCTTCTAAATTCTTTAATAACATGGCTAAATATATAATTTCTATTTTAGGGACTTTAACTCTAAATTTGTTTTCTATTTTATTCGCTATATCCTCCGCAACTACATACTCCTGCCCATCTTCATCTATGGAATAACCCATTCTATCTATTTTTTCCTTTGTTAAATGATCATCAGCTCTTTGTTTTAAAAATACACTTAAATGCAAACTTACAGCATATACGAATCTTTCCCCATATGTTACATTTAACCTATCTTCAGTAAACTTTTTTATATATTGTGTAAATTCAAATACATCATTATCTACAATGGATAAAAGTTTTTCTTTTACATTATTATCTTTTCTAATTTTTTTGTAGAAAGTTTTTAATTGGGCATCAATATCTTTCATGACCAAATCATGAATTACTTCTTTATTCATACCTTCATTTTTAAGAATTTCGGATTTATCTTCTATAATTCTATATAGATTAAATGGAAGCTCATAATCATCATTTTTTAATAAACTAATCTGTCCCTTAGGACTAATAATCATATTGTTATCTATAATAGATGAAATTTCTTCGAAATCCTTCCTATTATCAGAAATGACAAAAAGTCCTTTTTGAATATTAGGAGGTATGCTTTCAATATTAATTTCTATTGCGTCTCCCGATTCTAAACTGTTTAAAAATGCAGTTGCACATATTAATTGTATATTCGACTTTAGCTTACCTATGTTCCCCGTATAAGAACTACCAATCAAGGCTTTTATAACTTCCCTAGCTACTATAACCTTTTTATTTACTCTATTGGCTTCAGCTGAAAACATATGTTTTATAAGTTCCAATCTTTCTTCCAAGGGTCTTTTCTGAAGTGATGGTATTGTAATTGTTACTGGAATTCTTCTTAAAAAAGTTGCTAACAATGATGACTTAGGTTCTTCAGTAGTTGCTCCTATAATAAGTACATTTGCTCTTCTTTTTCTATCGCTTTCTCCTAATTTATTATAAGTTCCAGTATCCATGAAGTAGAATATCATTTCTTGCCCTTCTGGACTTAATCTATGAATCTCATCTAAAAATAATATTCCTCCATCTGCCTTTTCTACGATTCCCTCTTTTTCTGTATCTGCACCTGTAAAAGCACCTTTAATGTGTCCAAATATATGAGAAAGAAGTAGTTGAGGATTATTTCCATAATCCGCACAATTAAAAACTATAAATGGTGCATTATCTTTAAATCTTTTAGAGAATTTAGCATAGTTAAACATCATATTTGCAAATAAAGTTTTCCCTACCCCAGTTTCTCCTAATATTAATGTATGTAGTCCATTTGGAGGATACATTATCGCTGCCTTTGATTGATTTATAGCTTGTTTTAAACTCCCCTCAGCTCCTATTAAGTAATCAAAAGGTGAATTAGTCATCTTACTTTCTTCACCAAATAGTTCACTAAGCTCGCGTATCTCCACTTGTCTCTCTACTATTTCTACATTTAATAATTCCTCTAACCTTCTTTTGCTGAAATATTTAACAGGTCTTTCTTTGATCTTAATCACTAAATCGGATTTATATAATTCATTTAATTCTTTACTTACATTATTCCTTAATATATCTAATCTATCTGCTATCTCTATTGCAGAAAACCCTTTAATTTCTTTAAAGTCTTCTACAGTAAAGTCTTTAGTTTCATTCATTAAAAAATTATAGATTTTATCTATTCTTTTCATTGTTTCACTGATCACTTCCTTCTAATTGGATATACTAATAATAGCATTAATTCCAAAAAAATAAATCCTCAAAATATCGAGGATTTATTGAAATTTATTTTTCATTATATTCATTTACTATTTTCTGCACTAATTTTTTAATAACACTTGCTTGCGCAATCAAAGATAATACTAATAAAAATATCTTTATTCTTTCTTCATCTTTGTCTTCCAGATTTAAATCTTTTACTATATTTTCTAATTTTGAATCATGTAATACAGATGAGTTTTTTATATCATTAAAACTTTCACTTTGTATATCTGAAAATATTTTATAAGCAGACTCCCAGTCAATTATATCATCTGCTCTAAGATTTATTTCATTAAATGCTAGTTTAAATACCTTTTTTATTTCCTCTGTAGTAAGTACTGGTCTCATATAACTAAGTAATACTAATTGTGCTAAATGAACTTTAGTATATCCTCTTTTTTTACCATCTTCTGGCTTAGTTATAACTTCACTTTTTATATAGTTCTGAACTATATTATTTGTATATTTATCGTCAACAAATTTATCATTTAAGTAATCTATAACTTGTGATAAAAATAAGTCATATTTAGGTAAATCATCATAAGATATCATATTATTTTTAGACATCTCTTCTGCCAACTTCGCAATGTATTCTTCATCAAATCTTTTTTCATCCATAAGAGTACCTCCACATTAAAATCCACTATATCTGTTATTATATAGTATACCAAAACTCTTTACAAGTTATCATCAATTTATTAATAATATTTTATTTTAATAAATCCTTATTTTAAGACCCTTAGAGTTACAATCCACAGTTATAAACAAGTTATCAACATATATTGTGGATAACTTCAAAAATTATGTGAATATAAATTTATTACATCCATTTTTATCCACATAATTCACATTTACCCTGTGGATTATCTGTTTATTACTTGTGGAACACCTGTTGAATAGTTAGCTATTTATCAACATTTTTCTCTAATATGCTTTTGTCAATATAAATACTTCAACAAATAATTTTTTATAAAACATGAGTTTTTATATTTTTTTAATATTTTAATTATAATAATAAAAAAAATTTATATATATTGTAATGAATTATATAATAAATTGTTACATAAAATAACTATCTTAGTATTATTCGTCAAACTAACTAATTATTTATTTATATTTCTGTAACTTATACTTTTTATTGACATATAATATATAGAATCATTGTTAATATAATCCTTATTTTATATACACTTTCGACATATAATCTTTATTTATGGTAAGTTATTACTTTTTTATCACAGAAATTTAATTTTCTAAAAATATTATTATTCTTCATATATCCAACTATATTATATCCCTGAAACCTTTATAAATACTTATTTTATTCATTTCATCTATATAATATTATTACCATTTATTTGAAAACTATACTATTGACATTTCAATTATTTGGTATTATATTAATCTTAGATGTTATTTAAGTAAGAAATTTGTAAATATTGCAGTTATTTAGAGAAAATGTATTGACTTTAAATTACATCTTTGCTAATATTAATATACGAAATGTCGAATGTTGTAAAACGAGGAGGAAATTTATATGAAATCAACAGGTGTAGTAAGAAGAGTTGACGAGTTAGGAAGAATAGTTATTCCAATAGAGCTAAGAAGAACATTAGATATCGCTGAAAAGGATGCTCTAGAAATATATGTAGACGGTGAGCAAATCATATTAAAGAAATATGAGCCAGCTTGCATATTCTGCGGAGATGCAAGAGATGTTACTAACTACAAGGGAAAAAATATATGCAAGAACTGTATGGCTGAATTAAAAAAATAATTAACATTATTTTTAATCCATAAATAAATCAATATGTATATATGGTTAAAAAAGCACTTCAACCCCAAGAAGTGCTTTTTTATTATAGATCAGTTGAATATTTATATACCTCTGACTTAGGCATACTTCTTTCTTTTGCAACTAATTTAATTGCTTCTTTTTTACTATATCCTCTATCTACATAAAGTATTATATGTTCTTCCACCGTAGTGTTTTCCCATTTAGCCTTTTGTTCTAAGTCTATTTCCTCTTGACTTTTCCCTTCAATTACAACTACAAACTCTCCTCTTGGGTTATTTGTATTAAAATGTTCTATAACCTCTAAAATTGATCCACGTACTATTTGTTCATGAAGTTTAGTTAACTCCCTACAAATAGCCACTTTTCTATCTCCTAATTCATCATGAAGAAAACTTAAGGTTTCTTTAATCCTGTGTGGAGCCTCATAAAATACCAGTGTTTCTTTATGGTTTTTTATTTCACTAATTAATACTCTTCTTTCTTTATTTTCTCTAGGTACAAAACCTCTAAAAGTAAACTTAGTTGTATCTAATCCTGAATTAACTAACGCTGTTATTATTGCAGTTGCCCCTGGTAATACTTCAAATTCAACTTCTTCTTCTATACATCTTTTAATAATCACACTACCAGGATCAGATATCCCCGGAGAACCAGCATCACTAACTAAAGCTACAATTTCTCCACCTCTTACCCTATTTATTATCTCTTCTGATTTCGTTAATTCATTATGTTGATGATAACTTATCAGTTGTTTTTTGATATTAAAATGATTAAGAAGTTTTATTGTTTGTCTAGTATCTTCAGCCGCAATAACATTACACTCTTTCAAAACATCTAAAGCTCTTATAGTTATATCCTTTAAATTACCTATTGGAGTAGGTACTATATATAATTTACCCATTATCTTTCTCCCTTCCATATATACGCTCTATTTCCTCGCTATAGCCTCCACAATCATTATATACATATAAAGGTGCTTCCCACTTAAGAAAAGCCCCTCCATCCCTCTGTGCCTCAATTAACACTATATTAGGAGGTTTTTTTGTATTGGGATGAATCATTCTAATTCTTTTAGGTTCTATTTTATGCTTTCTCATCAAACATAAAATATCCGCCAATCTTTCTGGTCTATGTACCATATATAATTTGCCATTATCTTTTAGTAAAATCCTGGCGCCTATTATTACATCCTCTAATGAGCATAAAATTTCATGTCTAGCTACAGCAAGTTTATCACTGCTATTTATTATTCCTGAAGAATTAAGTTTGTATGGGGGATTTACTGTTATAACATCAGCTTTCTCTATTGTTTTCATAAGTTTTATATCTTTAATATCCCCTTTAATAAACTGTACCTTCTCCTGTGCATTATTTATTTCTACGCTTCTTTTTGCCATTTCGACAAATTCTTCTTGTATCTCAATACCGAGAATACTCTCAGGAGATTTTTTCCCATATATTATAAATGGTACTATTCCTGTTCCAGTACAAATATCAATTACTCTATGCTTTCTTTTTACTTCTGCAAAATTAGCTAATAGTACCGCATCTATCCCAAATCTAAAGGCTTTCTTTTTTTGAATAAGATGAATTCCATTAAGCTGTAGGTCATCAAGGGTCTCGTCATCTTTAATAAAGCTATTTATATCCAAATTCATCACACTCCAAATATCTATTACTTATCCATTATAAAGATTAATTATAAAAACTTCAAAAAAAATTAAGAGGATGTTTTAAACACCCTCTAAAATAAACTATATTCTATTTCACTCTTCTAGCTGTGTAGAAGGACCAAATATTTGATACTTTAACTACATCTCCTGTTTGCGGTGCATGAATCATTTGACCTCCTCCTACATATATACCTACATGATGAGAACTAGTAAAGACTAAATCTCCAACCTGAAGGTTAGAATAACTCACTGGAGTTCCGTTACCCATTTGAGCATCTGTATCTCTACCTATAGATATACCTGCTTGTCTATATACGTATTGAGTAAATCCTGAACAATCAAATGAATTAGGTCCGGTTGCCGCCCAACGATATGGCACTCCTAATTTACTATATGCTATAGAAAGAATTGCTGAATCCGATGCAGATCCTGCTCCATCACCTCTACTTAAAGATGGTGCTGTTTTTTGCTGAACTAAACTTTTAGCTTTTTCTATTAAGTCAAATAGTTCGCTATCAGCTTGAGAACTTTTAACATTCTTTCTTAGAGATCTTAATGTTGTTATAGCATTATTTAAATCATCAACTGAACTACTTGAATTATTTACTATATTAGCAAAAGGCCTATATAGATTTCTTTCAACTGTAATTAAATCATCCGCTATCTTATCATATTCTGCTTTAGCTTGATCAACATAAACTTGTTGTTCTGCTTTTTTAACATTTAGTTCTTCTAATTTCACTTTATTATCTTTATTTAAATCTTCAAGTTCTTGAATCTTAGTTTTCAACGTCGCAATGTGTTCATCATATTCTTTTTTCTTTTCATTAAGCTCATCTATGATTTGCTTATCTAAGCTCATTATCTTACCAACTGCCTGAGCCTTAGAAACAAAGTCTCCTAAGCTATTAGCACTTAATAAAAGTCCTATGTAGCTTTCTTGTCCACCTGATTTGTATAGAGCTCTCATTCTAGCTCCAAAAACCTCTTCTTTTTCAGCTAATTCTTTTTGACTTTTTTCAATTTCTTTTTTAGTATTATCAATTTCTTTATTTGTATTTGCTATCTTAGTATTATTTTCATCCACAGCTATTGCTATTGGTTGAATTTGTGCATCTAATTCATCTACTTTATTCTTTAACTCCGAATACTTACTTTTTGCATCTGCCGCCTTTGCACCCTTTTCGTTAAGTTCCTGCTGTTGCTGCTCTGTTAAAGGTTCTGCCCATACTTGTACACCTGTTCCGAATACTAGCGAGGCTGCAAGTAAAGCTGATATTGCCTTCTTCTTCATAAACACCTTGGCATTACTAAGCGAATAAGTAATACCTTCCCCCCTTCAATTAATTAGTAAACTGTTATAAGTATAACACTTTTCCTATTTACAACCAATCCCAATTCGTCCAACAATTAAAATTTTACAATTTATTAAAAACTGCCACAACCTATCCAACATTAAAGTTGTCAGATAAAATGTTTACAGTCCATTGTATTTGTAAATACAAACATGTTGTGAACAAAATATTATTAGTTGTTTTACCTATTATAATTCTATGCTCCATATAAGTATATTATAATATTTAGTTAAATATCAAGCGTAAAGTGCTACAAATCAAAAGACCTTGCTTCTTAATACATAAACAAGGTCTTTAACTATTTATTTATATTTAGCACTTAGTCTTCCTTGGATTAATCCGGCTGATATCATAATTACAGCATAAGCTCCCACTATGTACAATGAATACTCTTTAAAAAAGTAATCCACAACCCCTAATAGTACACCTATTCCCCCTAAGCATAAATTAAAAAACGCATTAAATCTAACATAAGCCGTTTTATCATTAGCGATACTTGCACTCTCTATAATACCTCTTACTTTTTTACTTAACAAAATGCTTGTTCCTAATATTAGAAACCAAAGGCTTGCTAGCACCATGATCACAGTAGTTCCTCTCATAGCAATTTACCTCCCTTTATTTTATAAACTAAAGGTATTATATACACTGTATAAATAAAAGTAAATACAGTCTTAGAATATTTTAATTAAAATTATTGACATCTTTAAAGAAACTATTTATAATAATCTATGTGCTACGGGGTGTAGCGCAGATGGGAGCGCGCGTGGTTTGGGACCATGAGGTCGCAGGTTCAATCCCTGTCACCCCGACCAAAAAAAAGAATTGCTTAGGCAATTCTTTTTTTTATATAACAATACTTCTTAATTTACTTATTACATCTAAAATATCTTCTATAGTTTGCTCATAACTCTTATTTTTTTCCTGTAATGACATATTAGTTGCATTTAAAGCCTCTTTAAGTTTTTTCTCCTGTGCCAAAAATCCTTCTACTGAGTTAATATATATTTTTAATTCTTCAGTTCTGCTTTTAAGCTTTTCTATATCATTAATAATACTACTAACTTCCTTTTTTAGTCCTTCAACACTATCATCATCATTTACTAACTCATCGTTATAGTTATTCCCATCATTATTATCATCAAGTTTTATAGGTGCTATCCCCTCTTCTGAGTAGCTTGACTCTATTTCCTTAACTAACTCTAATACCTTCATTCCATAGTCATCTAAAGGTGACCAATTTCCCGATAAGTCTTCTATATATTTTGCTTTACCTAATAAATAAGGAAAATGTCTAGGATCCCTACTTATTCTTTTAGGATAAATAACGCCTCCTGCATAAAGTCCTAAATGATCTAAATGAGCCTCAACACCACTTGTCCAATTGTTAAATGTTGCATATCCTCCATTTTCATCATTTACATCATTACTTATCCTTAATCCACATGGATTCTTATACTCGTTCTTAAAAACCCCATTAAAAGTTCCTAAATTAGTTTCTATAGCACTTTGTGCATATGCTACTACTGGATTTACTCCAGACTCAATAGATGTATTCCAATAAATTTCTGCAAGTGCAATAAACTCTTCTGTAGCTCCCTTTTTTCTAGCCCATTGAAATGCTTGATACTTTGTTGCAGTAGATGTTGATATTATAGGGGTTCTCGAATTAATAACTATGTCTTCATCTATTCCCATAGAAATTTCTTCTCTTCCAATATGTCTAAGAAAACCATTAGCTATAGAAAGTGCTATTTTGTCTCTAAAGTAATCTTCTTTAAGCAACGCTTCTTCTTTTGAGTTACTAATGAAACACGTTTCTACTAAAATTGCTGGCATCTCAGTTTCTTTTAGAACCGTAAAATTAGCAAACTTTACACCTCTATTTTTTAAACTAACACCAGAGACTATCTTATCTAACACATTAGTAGCTAACCTCTCGCCTTCATCACCTTTAGTAAATGTATAAACTTCCGTTCCCTCAGCACTATCTACACCCGAGCTATTAATATGAATACTCATAAAACATCTAGCTTTATTTTTATTAGCAATTTTAGCTCTCTCTTCTAAAGTCACATATCTGTCATCATTTCTAGTCAAAATTACAGATATCTGTTTCTTATCCAAATACTCTTTAATCTTATTTGCAATGTCCAAGGTTAAAGATTTTTCTACCAAAGAGCCTTCTCCTCTAGCCCCATAATCTGATCCTCCGTGACCCGGATCTATAACTAAATCTACCATATCCACCTTCCTAAATAAATTACTACATATAATATATATTTTGTAACTTACATAATTATTTCACTTCTTCCTTATCAGACATAATATTTTCATAATATTTTTCGCTTTTTGAAGCAGCTACACAAAGACTCCAAAATATAAGTATTAAAAATATATAAATTCCTATCAATATTTTCATAAGTTTTCTCTCCTATAATCATAATAGTTATAAATAATGGTTAATCTAACAAATAGAAAAGTTTACTAAATTAGTATTTACACTTAGGAGGAATATTATGAAAAAAATTTACGAAGACTTATTTAAAGAATTAGTTAAATCCTATTATGATGGAAATTTTAATTCAACCTTAGAAAATATAATGAATTCTCCAAACTTTGATAAGATTGAAGCTATGTCTGTAATCTCTTCATTATGTGGTGTTGATGTTAAAGCTGATGAAAATTTCATTTATAACCTAAAGAAAGCTATTACAAACTATAAGGTTAGAGAAAAAATAATTGAAAAAGTTTCCTCTTGTTCTAGAGACTGTACTTCTGAAGCTGGTGAGAAAACCAAGTGTCAAACCGCCTGTCCCTTTGATGCTATTTTAGATGATCCAATAAAGGGAACTACTTATATAGAAACTGAACTTTGTACTGACTGTGGCATATGCGTGGATGTTTGTGATAGTGGTAAATTTATAGATAGGATTGAATTTATACCAATAATAGATTTACTAAAAAATAATAAAAAAGTAATAGCAGCTGTTGCTCCTGCAATATCTGGTCAATGGGGATCTGATGTAACAATGGACCAATATAGAGCTGCTTTTATAAAAATGGGATTCTCAGACATGATAGAAGTTGCTTTTACAGCTGATATGTTAACCATAAAAGAAGCTGTAGAATTTAATCATCACGTTAATAAAGATGGTGACATTATGATAACCTCTTGTTGCTGTCCTATGTGGGTTGGTATGTTAAAAAAAGTATATCATGATTTAGTTAAAGATGTTTCCCCTTCTGTGTCTCCTATGATTGCAGCAGGAAGAGTTTTAAAAGAGTTGAATCCAGATGTTAAGGTTGTATTCATAGGTCCTTGTATAGCTAAAAAAGCAGAGGCTAGAGATAAGGATATCTCAGATGCTATTGATTACGTGCTTACCTTTGAAGAATTAAAAGGAATATTTGAAGTTTTAGATATTAAACCAAATGAACTTCAAGGAATCCCTTCAATAGAATATGCTTCAAGAGGAGGAAGATTGTATGCAAGAACTGGTGGAGTTTCAATAGCTGTATCAGAAGCAGTTGAAGAACTTTTTCCTGAAAAACATATAAAACTAAAAACTGCTCAAGCTAACGGGGTAAAGGAATGTAAAGAAATATTAGAAAAAGCTAAGGCCGGAGAACTAGATGCCAATTTTATAGAAGGAATGGGTTGTGTTGGAGGATGTGTCGGCGGCCCTAAAGCCCTAATTCCTAAAGAACATGGTAAAACCTCAGTTGATGAATTTGCCTACAATTCAGCCGTTAAGGTAGCTACTCATAGCGATATTATGAAAGAAGTTTTAAGTAAGGTTGGTATAGATTCCTTAGAGGATTTTAAGAGTAAAGAAAAAATTAAAATCTTTGAAAGAGAATTTAGCTAAACTGTTTCATTAATGCAGTATATAGAGTTTGATATGCTGCATTAAAAATTATTATGATATTGAACTTAATAACTTTTTAATATACTATAAAAATAACATTAGGAATTTGGGGGAGATATATTTGTTTAAAGATGTACAAGCTGCAATATTTGATTTAGATGGAACTCTTATAGACTCAATGTGGATTTGGGATGAAATTAATATAACTTATTTAGAAAGTAAGGGAGCAAAAAGACCTTCTGATTTAGAAGAAAAAATAAATCATTTAAGTTTTAAGCAGACCGCTCAGTATTTTAAGGACAATTTTAATCTAAAAGAATCTACAGATGAAATAGTTAAAGAAATTAACGATTTAGCCTATGATAATTATTTGAATAAAGCCAGACTTAAACCTGGAGCTAAAAAATTATTAAGCTATTTAAAATCTAATGGCATTAAACTAGCTCTTGCTACTTCAAATTCATCACCTTTATTAGATATAGCTTTAGAAAGTAATGATATTAAGGATTTTTTTGATAACATCACAACTACGAATGAGGTTACTAGAGGAAAAAACTTTCCTGATGTATATCTTTTAGCTGCAAAGCGTTTAGGTGTGACTCCAGATAAGTGTATTGTTTTTGAAGACATACCCGCTGCTGTAGAAGGTGCTAAGGCTGCTGGAATGAAAGTTGTAGCAGTATATGATGAACATTCATCTAAGCATAGGGAAAAACTTATTAATAGTGCTGATAAGTATATTGAAGATTTCACTGAATTAGCTGTATAAAAAAAGCAGGAGATTTTAAAAATCTCCTGCCTTTATATTATTAATCTTCTTTTTCATTCATTATTCCTAGTGAATCAAATATCATAAAGCTTACACTTAAAATCATGGCAACTATAGTAGCTAGTCCCATTCCTTTTAATTCTACAGCTCCTAATTTTACAGTTATACCACTTAATCCTATTACAAAAATTACTGATGTTAAAATTAGGTTTCTTGACTTAGCAAAATCCACACCTTTTTCTATAAAAGTTCTTAAACCAGATGTAGCTATAGTTCCAAATAGAAGTAAACTAACTCCTCCTATTACTGGTACTGGTATACTGCTAATTAAAGCTGATAGCTTTCCTGAAAAACCTAATACTATAGATATAAGACCAGCTCCACATATAACATATACACTATAAACTTTAGTTAATGCCATAACCCCTATGTTTTCACCATAAGTTGTTGTTGGAACTGAACCAAAAAATCCTGATAGTGCTGTTGATAATCCATCTCCAAGAAGCGATCTATGTAGTCCTGGATCTTCAGATAAATCTTTTCCAACTATACTACTAGTTACTGCTAAATGACCTATATGCTCAGCTACTACTACAAAAGTTGCTGGTAATATTGTCATTATTGCTGTGAAATCAAATTTAGCTATGTTAATATCCGGTGTTACAAAGAAACTTGCTTGTCCAAGCGCTGTAAAATCAACTAATCCATTAGCGTATGCTGCAATATAACCTACCACAACACCTATTAATATAGGAATAACTTTTAAGAATCCTCTTAGTAATACACTACTTAAAATTACTGCTGCTAAAGTTATCATAGATACTAATATCCATTTAGGATTAGAAAACTCCGGATTATTAGATCCACCTACTGCGAATCCAGCCATATCTGCTGCTGTTGGTGCTAATTCTAATCCAATGATTGTAACTATAGCTCCCATAGCTGCTGGTGGGAATAATTTGTTTATCCAACCTGTTCCTGTAAATTTAACTATTATAGCAATTGTAGCAAAAATTAAACCTGAAACGACAAATCCACCTTGTGCATGTTGGAAGGTATACCCTTCACTATACAATAGAAAAACTGGTGCAAGATATGCGAAACTAGATCCTAAATATGCAGGTATCTTCTTTTTAGTAAGGAATGCATATAATAATGTACCTATACCGTTAAAAAATAATACTGTCGCTGGATCTATTCCAAAAAGAATTGGTACTAATACTGATGATCCAAACATTGCAAATAAATGCTGGATACTTAAAGGAATTGCTCTCTTTAGTGGCACACTCTCATTTACATCTACCACTGATACTTGTAATTGTTCATTATTCATTTGTTTATCCCCCTTGCTAGTCTCTCTGGACTAAGTTAAAAGCTTTTATAACTATAACATCTTTTATATTATATTTCAACATATTATGACTAAAATAATTTAGTTATAATCTCCCAATGATTAAATTCTTTAATATTTTCAATAAAAAACTCTAGATCTTAACAATCTAGAGCGATTTTATTATTTTCTATCTATAGTATACTTTGTACTTAATTCTCCAATTAAATCAAAATATTTCTTTTGTTGAGTCTCTTGAAGTAATTGATTTACAACTCCATCCTTAACTTCTTCAAAATCTAAATCTTTACCAGCATTTTTAGCTTCTACCTTTATCAAGTGATATCCAAATTGAGTTTTAACAGGTTCAGTTACAACGCCTATCTCTGATGCAAATGCAGCTTCTTCAAACTCAGGAACCATCATTCCTCTTGAGAATGAACCTAAATTACCACCTTGTTCCTTAGATGGACATGATGAATATTGACTAGCAGCTTCTTCAAATGTTACGGTATTTGATTCTATTTCTTTTTTAATTTTATTTGCTTCTTCCTCTGAACTTATTAAAATATGTTTTGCTGTCACATTTTCTGGTTCTGAAAACATACTTCTATTTTCTTCATAGTATTTTAAAGCTTCATCATCAGTAACAGTTACTTCTGATATTACTTTATTAATAACCATTTGAGTTAAAAGTTCTTTTTTAAACTTTTCTACTTCTGTTTCAAATTCTTTAGTTTTATCTAAAGAAGCTTCTTTTCCAAATTGGAACATTAATTCAAATGAAATCATTTGTTCTAATAATTGTTTTTTACCTTGCTCTGTTGCAAACATCCCTCTTCTATCTTGAGGATACTTTAAAATAGCTTGTTGTAAATCCATCTCAGTTATTTCATTACCAGCTACAACTGCCAAAACTTTATTTTCCATACATAATCTCCTTTATATATAAACTTAACACTCTAACATAATAACACATATAAGAAAATTAATACACTAAAGAACTCCATATTATCGTTTAACTTCCTTTTCCTTGATGATTAATAATAATTATTATATAATAAAATCATATACTTAGGAGGTAATAATTATGTCAAAAATAGAAATTGAAAATCTAGCACCTGACTTCATATTAAAAGGATCAGATGGAGAAACACATAAACTAAGTGATTATCTTGGGAAAAAGGTTGTTCTTTATTTCTACCCAAAAGACAACACTCCAGGATGCTCTACACAAGCCTGTGACTTTAGAGATAGTATACCTACTATAACTAACGAAAATGCTGTTGTAATTGGTATAAGTAAAGATAGTTTAGCCTCTCATGATAAATTTATTGCTAAATTCGGATTACCATTTTTATTGTTAAGTGATGAAGATAAAGAAGTTTGTGCGCTATATG
Organism: Clostridium sp. YIM B02506; assembly: GCF_022324845.1. Taxonomy (NCBI): domain Bacteria; kingdom Bacillati; phylum Bacillota; class Clostridia; order Eubacteriales; family Clostridiaceae; genus Clostridium; species Clostridium sp. YIM B02506. The sequence continues at coordinate 751 of NZ_JAKGTG010000042.1, read as the reverse complement.
ATGTATTAAAAGAGAAAAATATGTATGGAAGAAAAACCATTGGCATAGAAAGAAGCACTTTTTTAATTGATGAAAAAGGTATTCTAAGAAAAGAATTTAGAAAAGTCAAAGTAAAAGATCATATTAATGATGTTATAGAAAACTTAAAAAAACTGTAGGAATATTAATTCCTACAGTTTTTTAATTACTGATTTTATATTCTTATTTTTATATTTTCTATATGAAGAGAAGGCCAGAGATCCTAATACTCCTAAAACTCCACCTAAAGAAAATCCAAACATAACATTGTCTACAACCACACCAATCAATACACCTAGACCCGCACCTAATGCAATTCCTTTTGCTAAATAATCATTTTCTTCTTCAGTTAAAGAAATCTTGTTAAAAACCTCCTTCATAAACCTCACCAACCCTTTTATTAAAATCTTATTATTGATTATTATATCCTCAATATATTAAGATTTTCTTACATTCTGCTTAAGGTAATATTAAATATACTTAAATTTTTATTTACATCTAGTTAATATATTTTAAAAAACAGAAACAAAAAATCACAGCTTTCACTGTGATTTTATCCAACTTGTAAACATCAACTAATTAATGTTAATTATCGGAGTTTTGATAGAGTTTTTACCGTTAACTCAAGAGAAAAATATAAGCCTAGTTAATACTAGGCTTATGGTGGCTCGAGCAGGAATCGAACCAGCGACACGAGGATTTTCAGTCCTCTGCTCTACCGACTGAGCTATCG
>NZ_JAKGTG010000041.1:0-36409 GCF_022324845.1 Clostridium sp. YIM B02506 | reverse complement strand
ATAGGTTGGAGGTTCGAGCCCTCTTCGCGGAGCCAATTTGATTATTACACTAGGATTTTTCCTAGTGTTTTTTTGTTTTTAATCTAATATAATTAATATAGTATACTAAAAACATTCATTTGAATGTTTTATTTTATATAAGAAAAGTATAAGATGTCAATTTATTCGTTTGTGCTCATTTGTGAATAAATATGATTATTTTTGTTGACAAGTTTAAATTGTTAATATAAAATGAGATTAAGCAATCAAACAAATGCAAAAATGAGCAAATATTTTAAGATAAGGTGTGAAATATATCATGTTTGCGCAACAAAGACAACAAATCATTTCTGAAATTTTAAAAGAAAAGAGCAGTATAAAGGTAAATGAAATATCATTAATGCTCAATGTATCAGAGTCAACCATAAGAAGAGATTTGCAGGAGATGGAAGAAAAGAATCTTCTTACGAGAACACATGGGGGAGCTGTAGGATTAGATAATAAAACAAATTATGAACCTTCATTTCAAGATAAGAAAGACGAAAGAATTGATCAGAAAAAAAAGATAGCAGAAACTGCAAGTGAATTCATTCAAGATGGAGATACAATAATAATGGATTCTGGGACAACTACTTTAGAGTTAGCAAAAAGAATTAAAGCTAAAAACTTGACTATAATAACTAATTCTATTGATATTGCATCAGAACTATCTAGTAATAAAGATATAGAAATAATAGTAACAGGTGGATCATTAAGAGTTAATACAAGAGCAATGGTTGGTAACATGGCAGAAGCTGTACTTCGAAACTTTAGAGTAGATAAAGTTTTTTTAGGGGCTAACGGTATATCTATAGAAGAGGGAATAACTACTCCTAACTATGCAGAGGCTCAAACTAAAAAAATTATGATGAATCATGCTAAAAAAGTTATAGTAATGGCAGATAGTAGCAAATTCGAAAACGTTTCGTTTTCAGTTATATGTCCAGTTAAAGCTGTAAGTATGATAATAACTAGTGATGATATTGATAAAAGAATAATTGAGGAATATGAAGAAGTTGGAGTAGAAATAATAACAACTTAGATATAGGAGGTGATTTGATGGTAATAACTGTGACGCTTAATCCAGCAATAGATAAAACACTAATTGTAGATGGCTTTCAGTTGGGATCTGTAAATAGAACTATGGATGTGAGACATGATATTGGAGGAAAAGGTGTTAACGTTTCTAAGGTTCTAAAAAATTTAGGAATAGATTCCTTAGCAATAGGTTTTTTAGGCGGAGTATTTAGAAAATCTTTTGAATCTGAATTAGATAAAAGGAATATAACTCATAGATTTGTGAAGATAAAAAATGATACTAGAACCAATATGAAGATAGTGGATAATATTAATAAAACTTATACTGATATAAATGAAGCTGGTCCTCAGATATCTACAGAAGAGCTGAATGAATTTATAGATATATATAAAGAAGTTTGCAAAGAAGGGGATATAGTTGTTCTATCAGGTGGAGTACCTCGAGGTGTATCAAAAGATATATATAAAGTTTTGACAGGAATTGCAAAGGAAAAAGGAGCTTTAGTAATTATTGATGCTGAAGGGGAACTTTTGGAAGAAGGAATGAAAGAAAAACCTTTTGCCATAAAGCCAAATGATCATGAATTGTCAATTATGTTCAATGAGGATTTAAAGGATGAAAAAAGTATATTAGAAAAAGCTTTGCTGGTAAAAAATAATATGAAAATATCTAATATACTAGTATCTATGGGATCCAGGGGAGCGTTATATATAACTGATAAAGGGAAATACATAGCTGAGGGATTAAAAGTACCTGTAAAAAGCACTGTAGGTGCAGGGGACTCCATGGTTGCAGCTTTAGTGTATTCTATGGTAAAAAAATTAGATGACGAAAATACATTAGGTTTTGCTCAAGCTTGTGGAGCAGCTACAGTTACTTTAGAAGGTACGGAGGCATGTAGCAAAAAACAAGTTGAAGAATTACTACCAAAATCAATGGAACTTATAAGGAGGATATAACATATGGAAATAAAAGATATGTTTTCTAAAGAAAGAGTTTGCTTACAATTAGGAGCTGAAAATAAATTAGAAGCAATAGATGAATTAATAGATATATTACTTAAAGATGGCAAGATTAACGACAAAGAGACATTTAGAAAAGCAGTACTAAAAAGAGAGGAGGAGTTTTCTACAGGAATAGGAATGGGAATAGCTATACCACATGGTAAAAGCGATTCAGTAAATGAGGCTGCTATAGTTTTTGGTAAAAGTGATCAGGGAATAGATTATGGTTCAATGGATGATAAGCCTGCACACTTATTTTTCTTAATAGCAGTACCACAAGATAGTAACGACATACACTTAAGAGCATTAAGTCAAATATCAAGAAAATTAATGCATGAAAATGTAAGAAACGCAATCATGAATTCAAGTAATTTTGAAGAATTTATAAAAGTATTTGAGTAAAATATTAAAATTTATTATGGGGGTATTATTATGAAAATAGTAGCAATAACATCCTGTCCAACAGGAATAGCCCATACATACATGGCTGCCGAGGCATTAGAAATGGCAGCTAAAGAAATGGGGCATCAAATTAAGGTTGAAACTCAAGGTTCTGTAGGTGCTGAAAACGTATTAACAGAAAAAGACATTGCTGAAGCAAACTGTGTTATCATAGCAGCAGACACTAACGTATCTAAAGATAGATTTGTTGGAAAAGCATTAGTAGAAGTGGCGGTTTCAGAAGCAATAAAGGATGCTAAAGGACTTATTGAAAAAGCTAAAGGTGCTAAGGTTTTAAAAGCTGAAGTATCTGAAGAAGCAAATAAGGAGAAAAAAGAAGGTTCTTCACAAAAGAAAGGTGTATATAAACATCTTATGACTGGTGTATCATACATGATTCCTTTTGTTGTTGCAGGTGGTATATTAATAGCATTAGGATTTGCATTTGGCGGAATCTATGTTTATGAAAATGTAGGTTCATTTGGAGAAGTAATATTCTCAACAGGTAAAGCAGCATTCGCATTCATGGTACCTGTACTTGCTGGATTTATAGCATACTCAATAGCAGATAGACCTGGTATAGTACCTGGATTTGTAGGTGGAGCTTTAGCTAATACCATAGGTGCTGGATTCTTAGGAGCATTACTTGCTGGATTTATAGCTGGTTATGTTGTTATAGGAATTAGAAAATATATCAAATTACCAAAATCTATGGATGGATTAATGCCAGTACTAATTATCCCAGTATTATCAACTTTTATAATCGCAATCATAATGACATTTGTTTTAGGTGGTCCTGTTAAGGCAATTAACGATGCAATGAATTCTGGATTAGTTAGTTTAAGCGGAAGTAGTAAAGTTCTTTTAGGTTTAATCTTAGGAATAATGATGGCCGCAGATATGGGTGGTCCTATAAATAAAGCTGCATACGTATTTGGAACAGCAACTTTAGCTAATGGAAGTTCTTCAGCTATAATGGCAGCGGTTATGGTAGCTGGTATGGTACCTCCTTTAGGAATAGCATTGGCAACAGTTATGTCAAAGAAAAAATTTACTGTTGAAGAAAGAGAAGCTGGAAAAGCTAACTGGGTAATGGGATTAGCATTCATAACAGAAGGAGCTATACCATTTGCAGCAGCTGACCCTGTAAGAGTAATACCTTCACTTATGGCTGGATCAGGAGTAGCAGGAGCACTTTCAATGTTATTTAATGTTACATTAGCAGTTCCTCATGGTGGAGCATTCGTATTAGCTTTACCAAACGTAGTAACTGGGCTTGGAATGTATTTAATAGCTATGGTAGTAGGAACTGTAGTAAGTGGAGTTCTTCTATCAGCACTTAAAAAAGAAGTATAGAATATAAATACAAGGAAGTTATAGCTAAACTATCAAATAGTTTGCTATAACTTCTTTTTTATTCTATAATTTAATTAAGAATTGTTATCAATTACTAGGAGTGATGACTATGGAATTAAAAGAGGCGATAATTAATAGAAGATCCATAGGCAATGTTGAGAATAAAGAGGTTCCTAAAGAAATAATTGAAGAAATAATAGAGTCTGCAAAGTGGGCACCTACAAGATTCTTAACACAACCTTGGAGATTTTTTGTTATAACAAAGGATGGGAGACAATCTTTATCTAAAGTAATTGAAGAGATTGCAATTGATTTAGGTACAGATCCAAATACAGAAGAAGGAAAAAAGAGATTAGAGTTAGAACGAAATAAACCATTTAGAGCACCAGTTATTATAGCTATTGCAGCAGAAGTAAGTGAAAAGGAAAGAGTAATAAGGCTTGAGGAACTTGGAGCGGTATATGCTGGAATACAAAATATGTTGCTTACAGCTCATTCATTAGGAATAGCTGCATATTGGAAGACTGGTAAGGAGTGTTATCACCCTAAGATGAAAGAGTTTTTTTATCTTAAGGAAAAAGATGAAGTATTAGCATTTATATATTTAGGTTACTCTGAGAGTACTAAAAATGCAGCACCAAGAATATCAACAAAAGAATTAACTACATGGATTGAATATTAAGACATTTAATAGTATTGACTTTCTTTTGGGTTTAGGAATATAATATATAAAATATTATAAATTCTATGAAGAGGATAGTAACTAATTAGGATTCTTATAGAGAGCGAAGGATGGTGAAAGCTTCGCAGAAAAATTTTTAGTGAAAGACACCTTAGAGAAATTTATTTGAAATTTAGTAGGATAAATCGGTTGCTACCGTTAAAAGGCTTAAAGATAATCTTTTTATATATTAGATTAAATAAGGATGGCACCGTGGGTAAACTCACTCCTGTTATGGAGTGAGTTTTTTGTTTTTATTTATATATTTTAAGGTTAATTAGGATGGTACCGTGAAGTATAGCTTTGCTCCTAAATGGAGTGAAGCTTTTTTTATTATTTGAGAGTTAGTTTTTTATTCAAATGTCCGAACATTCGAACATTAGAATGTTCGGACATTTGAAAAATTAAATAAAAGTTTTTAAAATGAAAGGAGTCAATTATGAAAAGAATAATGATTAGTAGGCTAGAAGGGTCTATAGGAGAAAAAATATTTATACAAGGTTGGGTTCACAGAGTTAGAATTTTAAAAAACATTTCCTTTGTAATAGTAAGAGATAGAAGTGGAATGGTTCAATGTGTGGTTGACAAAGATATAGATTTAAATAATTTAACAAATGAATCTGTAGTAGAGATAACTGGAGTAGCTAAAGAAGGAAAAAACTCTTTAAATAATTTTGAAGTAATAGTTGAAGACGTTAATGTTATAAATAAAGTAGAAGAAATACTTCCTATAGAAGTAAATAAAAATTCTTTAGATATTTCTTTAGAAACATTATTAAATAATAGAGTTCTAAGTCTTAGAAATGAAAAAAATAATGCAATATTTAAAGTTCAGCATATATTGTTGCAGGGGTTTAGAGAGTTTTTATCAAAAGAAGATTTTACAGAAATATTTTCACCTAAGATTGTAGCTGAGGGTGCTGAAGGAGGAACCTCTGTATTTAAATTAAATTATTTCGGGAAAGAAGCTTATTTATCTCAAAGTCCACAGTTTTATAAGCAGATGATGATAGCAGCAGGATATGAAAGAGTTTTTGAAATTGGCAATTTTTTTAGAGCAGAAGAGCACGATACAAGAAGACATTTAAATCAATTTACAAGTATGGATGTAGAATTGGCATTTATAGAAGATGAAAATTCAATTATGGATCTTGAAGAAAACTTACTAAAATATATGTTTAACAAGTTAATTAATGAAGGAGAAGGATATATTAAGTTATTGAATATTGATGTCCCTCAAATCAATATAATACCAAGAATAGAATTTAAAGAGGCTTTAAAAATATTAAAAGAAAACTATGGAAAGATTATTAATGACATTGATTTAGATTCTGAAGGAGAAGAACTTATAAGCAAATATGCTAAAGAGAAGTTTAATTCAGATTTTATATTCATAACTAATTATTACAGAGAAAAAAGACCTATGTATACAATGCCTAAGGGAAACGAGGGGACTAAATCTTTTGACCTTATATTTAGAGGAATGGAAATAACATCTGGGGGACAAAGAATTGATGATTACTCTATGTTAATAGATAGCTTTACAGCTAAAGGGTTAAATCCTGAAGATTTTAAAAGTTATATTGATATTTTTAAATATGGAGTTCCACCACATGGAGGTTTTGCTATAGGCTTGGAAAGGTTTTTAGCCTTATTGCTAGGATTTAGTAATGTGAGGGAAACAACTCTATTTCCAAGGGATAAGAGCAGACTTGTTCCTTAGAGAATTAGTGACTTTACAAGGAAAATAATCCTTGCATCAAAATAATAAATGTGATATTATAAATGAGTAATAAAAAGTAAAGATATAAGAAGATAATAATTTTCTCCAGTTTTAGAGAATTTGTTAATCACTTATAAATCTTTAAAAATGGAGGAATTGAAATGGCAGATAAAACTATCGTTTGCAGAGATTGCGGAAAAGACTTCGTTTTCACTGAAGGAGAACAAGCTTTTTACAAAGAAAAAGGATTCGACAATGAACCAGTAAGATGCGTTGATTGTAGAAGAGCTAAAAAACAACAAAACAATAGAAGATAATTATTGTAAATGTTGAAGCTATAAGATCTAATCTTATAGCTTTTTTGCGTTTAAAAATATATTTAGATAATAAGATTTATGTTTAATATAAAAATAAAGTATAACTAAATAAATTATAGGCTTTAAACAGATACTACCTAAGAATAAAATAAAATTATTGGAGGAGTTACAGATGAAAGCTATAGTTTATGAAGGTATTAGAGATGTAGAAGTTAAACAAGTAAAAGATCCTACTATTCAAAAATCGGATGATATAATAGTAAAAGTAACTTCTACAGCTATCTGCGGATCAGACTTACATTTAGTTCATGGATTTATACCTAACCTTCCTAAAGGGTTTGTATTAGGACATGAAACCATGGGGATTGTAGAAGAGGTAGGAAAAGATGTAACTAAGGTTAAAAAAGGAGATAGAGTAATAGTTCCATTTCCGGTTTCTTGCGGACATTGTTGGTATTGTGAACATGATTTATGGAGTCAATGTGATAACTCAAATCCAAATGGAGAAGCTGGAGGATTATTGGGATACAGTAATACTTTTGGAGGTTATGATGGAGGGCAAGCGCAATATCTAAGAGTTCCTTATGCAAATGTAGGCCCTACTATAATTCCTGAGGAGTTAACAGATGAACAAGTTTTGTTTTTAACTGATATTTTACCAACATCACTTTGGGGTGTTGATATTGCAGAAGTAAAACCAAATGATACAGTTGTGGTTTTAGGATCTGGGCCAGTAGGCTTATTAGCTCAAAAGTGGGCTATATATAAAGGAGCTAAAAGAGTAATTGCAGTTGATAGAGTAGGATATAGATTAGAGCATGCTAGAAAGTATAATCAAGTTGAAACTATCAATTTTGAAGATTATGATAATACAGGTGAATATATTAAAGAAATAACTGGAGGAGGAGCAGATGCAGTAGTAGATTGTGTTGGGATGGATGGAAAGATGTCTACTATAGAGAAAATAGAAAGTGCATTAAAGCTTCAAGGTGGATCAAAGTCAGCTATTGAAATAGCATCTCAAGCTATTAGAAAAGGTGGAACGGTAGCTTTAGTAGGTGTTTATGGATCTAAGTATAATGCATTTCCGCTAGGAGATTTCTTTTCAAGAAATATAACTCTAAGGATGGGTCAATGTCCAGCACATACATATGTAGATCCTATACTAGAGTTAATTAAAGAAGGTAAATTTGATGCTACTGATATAATAACTCATAGGTTATCAATTGATGAAGGAAAACATGCTTATGGGATATTTGATGCTAAAGAAGACAATTGTATAAAGGTTGTTTTAAAACCTAATTAATATATGGAAGAATACAGTATGAAAATATTGTATTCTTTTTTATTTAAAAATAGAAATAGTTTGAATATTTAGAAAATTAAAAGGAAATATAATAAATATGGAGAATATATAATAATAAAAGCGTTCTATCTATAGAGTTAGGAATAATATTTTAATAGTATTAATATTTTAATATAGATGACTTAGCTGAAACTTTTTTCAGCATCATATAGCCTAAACTTTAAAGAAAGGTGGGTGAATGTTAAGGCGCAGGACCTTAACGCACGTATGAAAGAGTACAAAATTTCCAATTTAAGAAATGTAGGAATAGTTGGACATAGTTCATCAGGAAAGACATCTTTGGTAGAGGCTTTATTATTTACAACAAATACAATAGACAGATTAGGAAAGACAGAGGAAGGAACTACTGTAAGCGACTATGATTTAGAAGAAAGAAAAAGGAGGATATCTTTAAACACAACAATTTTACCTTTAGAATATGAGGATAAAAAAATAAATTTATTAGATACTCCAGGTTACTTCGATTTTGTAGGCGAAATGGTTCAAGGCATGAGAGCAGTAGATGTAGCAACTATAGTAGTATGCGGTGTATCAGGTGTTGCAGTAGGTGATGAAAAAGCGTGGGATTATTGTAATAAAATAAAACTCCCTAGGAGCTTTTTTATAAATAAGCTAGATAGAGAAAACTCTGATTTTGATAGAGTTTTAGAAGACTTAAAAAATAGATTTGGGATAAGTGTTGTACCTATTCAATATCCAATTGGAAAAGAAGATGATTTTCACGGAGTAGTAAATGTTATATCTAGAAAGGCGAGAATATATAGTAAAGGAAATCCTAAAGGGGTTTTCTGTGATATACCACCTGAGCTAGAGGAAAAGATAGATAGCTGTAAACAGGCTATCATGGAAGCTGTTGCAGAGACTGATGAAGAGCTTCTAGATAAATACTTCTCAGAAGGAGAATTATCTGATGAAGAAATATATAAAGGACTAATTAGAGGTTGTGCAAATGGGGATGTGGCGCCTGTTATGTGTGGAAGTTCTACATCAGCTATAGGAATGGATGTATTACTTGAAGATATATGCGAATGTTTCCCATCACCTGAATATGCACTTCCACAAAAGGGAATTGATTTACAAGCCGATGAAGAGGTTTTCATGAACTATGATGAAAATAAGCCTTTTTCTGCATTTATTTTTAAGACAATTGCAGATCCTTTTGTAGGAAAATTATCTCTATTTAAAGTAATTACAGGAAAAGCTAAAAGTGATTTAAATATATATAATTCTAATAAAGATAAAAGTGAGAAGCTAAGTAATTTATATTTCATGAGAGGGAAACAGCAGGTAGTAGCTAAAGAGATTATAGCTGGTGATATAGGTGCAATAGCTAAACTGCAATATAGTGCAACAGGGGATACCCTATGTGAATCTACCTTCAAGATAAAATATGATAAAATAAATTTCCCAGAGCCTGTAATATCTATGTCTATAGTACCAAAGAGTAAAGGTGATGAGGAGAAGATATCATTGTCTTTGGGCAAATTATTAGAAGAAGACCCAACTTTTAAGATAAGTAGAGATATTGAGAATGCAGAAACTATAGTATCTGGGGTAGGAGAAGCACATCTAGAGGTTATAGCTGCAAAGATAAAAAATAAGTTTGGCGTTGATGTATTGCTTCAAGAACCAAAGGTTCCATATAGAGAGGCTATAAAAGGGGTTGCTGATGTTCAAGGAAAACACAAAAAGCAATCTGGTGGACATGGTCAATATGGAGATGTATGGATTAAATTTGAAGCAAGAAATGATGGAGAAGATGAGCTTGAATTTATTGATAAGGTTGTTGGGGGATCTGTACCTAGAAACTTTATACCAGCTGTTGAAAAAGGTTTAAAAGAATGTATTCGTCACGGGGTATTGGCTGGCTATCCAGTTATAGGATTAAAAGCTACCCTTCATGATGGATCTTATCATACAGTAGACTCATCAGAAATGGCATTTAAGATAGCTGCTTCTCAAGCCTATAAGAGAGGTTTAGAGAAAGCTAATCCTATTTTGTTAGAACCTATAATGTCTGTAACCATAAGTATACCAGAGGATTATATGGGAGATATAATAGGAGATATAAACAAGAGAAGAGGAAGAGTGTTAGGAATGGAGCCAGATAAAAAGCTTCAAAGGGTTATAGCAGAAGTACCTATGGCTGAGATGTTTAAGTATGCTACAGATCTTAGAAGTATAACTGGAGCTAGAGGTAGTTTTGAAATGAAGTTTGAGAGATATGAAGAAGTTCCAGCTTCAGAAACCTTAGTTATAATAGATGAAGTTAAAAGAAATAGGGAGCTTAGAAACGAAGCTTAATAATAAGAAATATAGACACCCGTAGGATATAATTTCCTATGGGTGTTTTCTATTAAATAAGGTATATATTTATAATTTCTTGGTTAAATTAATTCTAATAAGAATATAGGGTTATTAAGGGGAATATGCTAAGTAATAGGTGCCTGAAATTAGAGTGGTTCACTAGGAGGGTTCACAGATGTCAGAATATAAAATGGAGATAAAAGGAGAAATAGGATTAAGTGATTATAGTAATATTTATGATTATATAGGAGTTGTAGATACTGCGGATAACTTTACTATAACATTAGATTCATCCCAAACTGAAAACCTAGACATAATATGCTCGATGCTTAAAGATAATAAGTTTAACATATTGTATCAAGGGGAAGATTCACAAGGAAATTATTTTATTAATGCTATAAAAAAGAAGTGAGAATTTGTATATACTTATGTTATAATAAGTATGTTATGTATTGAGAATACTAGTTTTAAGAGAACTAGTATTTTATTAGAGTTTTATTGGGACAAGTTATAAATCTAGGAGGGAAATCTATGAAAAATTATGTAGTAGGTGTTGACTTAGGAGGAACAAAGATCAGCTGTGCCTTATCTGATCTTGAGGGTAGAGTTGTAGCTCAAACTACAATACCAACTTTAGCGCATGAAGGAGATAATCCTGTATTAGGAAGAATAATCAAAACTATAGAGATGGTTTTAGAAGAAGGAAACGTTGCAACTAATGAAGTAGCTGCAATCGGAATAGGATCTCCAGGACCTCTTGATGCAAAAAAAGGAATTATAGTAACTACACCGAATCTTCCATTTAAAAACTTTCAATTAGTACAGCCAATAGAAGAAAAATTTTCTATTCCTACTTATCTAGACAATGATGCTAATGTAGCTGCAATAGCAGAATTTATGTTTGGAGCAGGTAAGGGAACTGAAAATATGGTATATATAACAGTAAGTACAGGTGTTGGTGGAGGAGCTATATTAAATGGTAAAATATATAGAGGAAGCACCACTAATGCATTAGAAGTAGGTCATACTACTGTATTCCCAGGTGGTCCAAGATGTGGATGTGGAAATTTAGGATGTCTAGAAGCTACTTCTTCAGGAACAGCTATAGGTAGACGTGCAAATGAAGCAGTAAACAGTAAAGTAGAAACATCATTAAGAGATTATGAAACTGTTACTTCATATGAAGTATTTAAAGAAGCAGAAAAAGGTGATGCTGTATCTAAGAAGATATTAGATGAAGCATTCAGCTATCTAGGAATTGGTGTAGCTAACATAATAGCAAGCTTTGACCCAGATAAGGTTATAATAGGTGGAGGCGTTTCAAAGGGCGGAGATGTACTATTTAATAAAGTACAAGAAGTTGTAAACGAAAGATGCTTCAAATCAATGGCAGAATATTGTAAGATAGTTCCAGCTGGATTAGGAACAGATGCTGGTGTTTTAGGAGCTGTGGCTCTAGCTATAATGGAAAGTAAATAGATTTTATATAAAGGTAGGGATTGTTGATCCTTACCTTTTTTTCATGTGAAACTTCTTTTTATTGCATTGAAAAAATATTATGATATATAATATTAAGAACAGGAAAATAAATACAGTAAGGAGTAAGGCATGGATTATAATTATAGATTTTTGAAACTAGAATTTTTAGACATATATGAAGAGATAACTAAGCTAGAGATGACATCAGAAGAATATCATTATATTCTTGAAAATGCAGTTCTTCTAGTAGTAAAAAGAGTTTATGAAAAACTTTCTATAGAATATATAAATGAAGATATTAAAATATGCCTTAGAAACCTTATGGTTAAAGGATATATAAACGAGGAACTATACCATGATATTATTAATCTCCTAAATACAAAGAGAAGCTTTGATGAGGAGTGTGGGAGAGTCATGTATGAAGTAAGTACATGGCTTGTAACAGAATTTGGAGAAGAGGATTATTCTCTATTTATGGACAGCCTAACAGAAAAGGAAAAGAATATATTTAAAAAATATATCTATCCAAAAGAAATAAGTATTGAAATAGTCGAAAATGAAGAAGAGAATTTAAAAACTCTAGAGAGTATACTTCCTTATTATGAAGAAGAAGTTGAGGACGAGGAGCTATCTGCTTTAATAAATGATGGTGAAGATTATTACTATGGAAGAAATGATAAAGAGAAGAACTTGGAAAAATGTTTTGAATGTTTTAGCGAAGCTGCAGACTTAGGAAGTTCTTATGCTCAATCTTGGATAGGATATTTGTATGAACTTGGGCTAGGAGTGGAGAAAGACTACGACAAAGCATTGGAATGGTATAAAAAATCTTCCTTAAGCGACAATGCCTATTCTCAGTGGGCAATAGGAATGATGTATCTCTCTGACAAAAAGCCGGATAATGACTATAAGATGTCGTTATATTGGTTTACAAAATCAGCAGAAAATGAATATGCTCCAGGACAATATCAGCTTGCAAATCTATACTATGATGGTGATGGAGTAAATCAAAACTATGAGGAAGCTTTCAAATATTATTCTAAGTCGGCAGGGTATGGTTATTCACCAGCAGAATTCATGTTAAGTACTATGTATAAGAATGCACTTGGTATAGAGGAAGATATGGTAAAGGCTGTGTATTGGTGTAAAAAGGCAGCGGAGCATGGTTATCCACCAGCACAATTAATAGCAGGAAAAATATTAACACAAGGGTTTAATATAGAACAAGATAAAAATAAGGGAATAGAGTTCATAGAGAAAGCAGCAGAAGAGGGAATGACGGAAGCATACAATTATTTGGCCGAATTATATGAAGGTAATTATGGACAAGAAAAGGATCTTAATAAAGCACTAGACTATTATGAGAAATCTACAGAGTTAAATGATATTGAAGGAAAGCTTTCTCTTGGATTATATAAATTATATGGTTATGCTGGAGAAACTGACTATAAAGGTGCTTATGAAGTATTTTCAGAGCTTGTAGATAAAGAAAAAGATCCTAGTGCAATGGTAAGACTAGCAATAATGTATATGGAAGGTTACTATGTTGAGAAGGATTTAGATAAGGCATTAGAGCTATCTATTAATGCTTCTGATCTAGATTATGGGAGTGCGTATATAAATGCCGGTTATATATACGAAAGAAAAGATTTTTTGAAAAGAGATGTTAACAAAGCGCTAGAATATTATAATAAAGCTTGTGAAAAGGAAATGCCAGAGGCATTCTTTAACATTGCTATGTTATATAGAAATGGTGAATTAGGTGAAATCAATGGAATAAAAGCCTTTGAATACTTTAAAAAGGCGGCTGACTTAGGAGATTTGGAAGCTGCAGCTTATGTAGGAGATTATTTAGAGTATTCTTATGGAGTAATACCTAAAGACCACTATGAGGCATATAGATATTATTATAAGGGATATGAATATGAGCTTAACCAATCTAGTTATGCTATAGGAAGATTCTATAAAGATGGTATGGTAGTAAAAAAAGATTATAAAAAGGCTTTTGATATTTTTTCAAGCATCTATGAAAAGGGATATAAATATGCTTCAGCAGAATTAGGAGAATGTTATATATTTGGATATGGAGTTAAACAGGATGTAGAAAAGGGTATAGCCTTATTAAATCAAGGAATGGAGCTAGAAAATCCTAGAGCATTTTTAATAATGGGGGATTGTTATCAACTTGGATTGGGTGTAAAAAGAAAAAAGAGTAAAGCCATAGATTACTATATACAAGCTTTTAAGAAGGCAGAATGGGATGCGGCACTTAAGCTTGCGGAAAATCAATATAAACTAGGTGGAATAATAAAAAAATACAGTAGTATATTTAGATTTTTAGAAGTCGGAGCAGATAATGGACATGGTGGATGTTGCTTTAATCTAGGGATATTATATTATTATGGAAAAGGACATAGGAAAGATTTAAGAAAATCAAAGGAATATATATTAAATGCGTGTGACTATGGAATACCAGAAGCTGAAAATTTCTATAGATTAAAGCTTTCAAAAATAGGGGAAAGTTCTATAGAAGCAACAAAGATATCTTCAGGGCAATATTTTGTTAATATTTTAAAAAAATGATTTTATAAAAAAGATATCTCTTTTGGGATATCTTTTTTACACTTATAATTAAAAGAGAAAAAGTTTTAGGAGGAGAATATGAAAACTACTATATATTTAACAAGACATGGAGAAACTATATGGAATTTAGAGAAAAGGCTACAAGGATGGAATAACTCTCCTTTGACAAAAGATGGAATAGATCAGGCGAAAAATTTAAGCAAAAGACTAGAAGATATAAAGATTGATGTAATATATACAAGCCCTTCAGAGAGAGCGTTTAAAACGGCAGAGATTTTAAAAGGAGAAAAAGATTTAGAAATAAAGCTTCATGAAGGTTTAAAAGAAATGGGTTTTGGACTATGGGAAGGAATGATATGGGAAGAAATAGAGAACTCTGAGAAATATGGAAAGGAACTATATAACCTATATTATAACCCTAAAGAATACAAGCCTTTTGAAGGAGAAGAAATAGATATTTTTGAAAAAAGAACTAAAGAAGCTTTAGAGGAGATAATTGAGAACAATAAAGGAAAAGATGTTTTAATAGTTACTCATGGAATTACTTTAAAACTTATGGTTGGGTATTTTGAGAACTTAGGAATTGAAGAAACTATTAAAGGAATAGTTATGGGACAAACTTCTCTTACAAAGATAACTATTGAAGAGGATACATATAATATAGAATTTAAAAATGATACTAGTCATTATAAAGATGACTACATAAAAAAAGGCTGGTAATAAGAAGATAAGTAGGACGGAATTTTAAAATTCTGTCCTACTTTATGTAAGTTATAGCCCATTAATATTATCTAAAAACGGCAATAACAATTATAACCTTAAAAGCTTGTCCGGTCAATATAAATAACTAATGAAAAAATTTCTAAGAATAAAAAGAGCAAATCTGCATAGATTAAATAGTGTACAGGACAAGAATTCACGAATAGGAGTGATTAATATGCCGAAAGATAGTCAAGTTGATAATAAATTATCTAGAAAATTGAAATCTAATTGGGATGATACATCTGCATCAGAGGAAGGCAAAAATAAAAACAAAACTAGAAAGAAACAATCAGCCCCAGTAACTTGGCAATAAATTCTTTTGCCTCATACATAACCTCCATCTAGCTTTTACCCCACCTTAAAGCTAAAGGTTACAAATATAAACTACTTAATTATACTTAGATGTTTAGGTTTTGAGGTAAGAGAGTTTTTCACATAAAGGTCTGTCCGAAGTAGAGTTACTCTACTTTTAGGACAGATTTTTTATTGCATAAGAAATTTGGAGCATTATCGCTTTGATAATTTTTTGAAAGTTTAAATTAAGCTATTGCCTAGAAAATTCCAACAACAAATGATATCATTATAATTAATAAATTTATTAAGAAGGTGAATTAAATGAATGCTGAAATTATTGCAGTAGGTACAGAGATTTTATTAGGAGATATAGTAAACACGAATGCGCAATATATATCTAGAGAGTTAGCTAACCTTGGAATAAATGTATATAAACAAGAAGTTGTTGGAGATAATGAAGAAAGAGTTTTGGAAAGTTTTAAAAATGCTTTTGAGAATTCAGATATTATAATAACTACAGGTGGACTTGGGCCAACACCAGATGATTTGACAAAAGAAATGGCAGCTAAATATTTTAATAAGGAGCTTGCGCTTCATAAAGAATCTTATGAGAATTTAAAAAAGTTTTTTGAGAAAAGTGGAAGAGAATTAGTAGGAAGTAATGAGAAACAAGTTTATTTTCCTAAAGATGCAATAGTTCTTAAAAATGATTATGGAACAGCTCCAGGAGCAATTATAGAAGGGGATAATGGTAAGAAGATAGTAGTATTGCCTGGACCTCCAAGAGAAATGAAGCCTATGTTTGACAATTATGTTGTTCCATATCTAAAACAATTTACAGACAGTGTTTTGGTTTCAAAGGTGTTAAGAACTTTTGGAATAGGGGAAAGTCGTATGGCAGAAATAGTTAATGATTTAATAGTAAATCAAACCAATCCAACAGTAGCACCTTATGCTAAAGATATAGAGGCTATTTTAAGAATAACAGCTAAGGCTAAAAATGAAAAAGAAGCAGAAGAACTTATAAAACCAGTTGAAAAAGAGATTAGAAGAAGATTAGAAGAATATATATATGGAGAGGGAGAAACTTCTTTAGAAGAGGTTGTGGGAGAACTCTTAGTTAAAAAAGGAATAAAAATAGCAACAGCAGAAAGTTGCACAGGTGGGATGGTGGCAGAGAAACTTATTAACTACGCTGGAATATCTGAAAGCTTTTTGGAAGGCGCAGTTACTTATTCAAATGAAGCTAAAATGAAGAGATTAGGTGTAAAAAAAGAAACATTAGATAAATATGGCGCAGTAAGTAAAGAGACTGCTAGAGAAATGGCTGAGGGGATAGCTAAAGCAGCAGGAGCTGATTTAGGAGTTTCAACCACAGGAATTGCAGGACCAGGTGGAGGAACAGCTGAAAAACCAGTTGGACTAGTTTATATTGGGGTATATTATAAAGGGAATTGCTTAGTTAAGGAATTTAACTTTACAGGTAATAGAAATAGAGTTAGAGTAAGAACTACTATGAGTGCACTTGACCTTGTAAGAAGAACTATAAAGTAATAAAACAACAAACCCTCCAAGACTCATAAGGACTCCTAGAGGGATGTTAATTATATTAAAATGGGGGAGAGGCAATATCATATAAAGCTTAGTAGCTTCATTTATATTTTAGACAACTCTAATGGATATTATACAAAATAATAAAAAAAATTTAAGAAAGTAGGCATTTTATGAGAAAGATTTTTAGAGCTAATTTGTATTTTCTAATGATACTTTTAATAAGCACTTTTGTTCCATATCTTTTGGGGATAGTATATGAAAACATAAATTTAACTGATTCTAGAATTATCTTATTTCTGAATCATGTAATCTTATTTTTAGTTCCAGCGGCTATATATATACTAGTAACAAAATCATCTGTCAAAAAAACTTTTAGATTAAATCCTATAAGTTTTAAAAATATATTTTGGATAATGATTTTAGCATTTGCTATACAACCTGTTGTAATGTTATTTTCACTAATATCAGGTTTCTTTTTTTCAAATGATGTAGGCGCTTTTATCGGATCTATAATGGACACACCATACCCAATATTACTTTTATTAATAGCAGTAATGCCTGCTATTACAGAAGAGGTAACACTAAGAGGTATAGTTTTATCAGGATACGATTTTAAAAATAAATGGGTAGCATCTATAGTTACAGGATTATTATTTGGAGTATTCCACTTAAATGCACAGCAGTTCCTATATGCAGCAGTTTTAGGAATGGTTTTAGCATATTTAGTTAGGATAACAAATAGTATATTTGCATCTGTAGTTATGCACTTTATGATAAATGGATTCCAAGTAACCTTACAAAAAGTAATTTCATTATTTATGGAGAACAATGTGAGTCCTGATGCTATTTCACAATTTAGTACGAGTGAAAAAATGGCGGCATTATCTGTGTGGGGATTTTTAGGGGTAATATTTGCAGCTATATCTATAATAATAATCAAAAAAATAGAGGATGACTGTAAATCTAGAGGGATATATGATTCCTATGAGAGATTGGGAGCAAATTCAAGACATTCTTATATGAGAGTGGATTTGGACTCTAATTCTGTCACAGAAGTGACTTCGGACATACTTTCAACAAAAGAAAGAGTACTAAATGGACCTTTAATAGCCACTATTATTATTTATTTTATAGTGATGAATTTACCTACTTTAGTACTTGCATTCAATAGATTAGTTAATTTTAGAAGATAATACTTAGAATTAAAACTCTTTAATAAGTAAAAAATACTTATTGAAGGGAGTTGATTATGATGCCACAAAATAAACCTAATGATTCAATGCAAAAAGGTGAAAGAAGACAAAAGCTTCATGAAAAGCAAGACAATAAAGGGAATGATAAAGTAGATAAGGGATATAGAAGTTTTGAAGATGAGAAAATAAAATAATATATTTAAAGAGGTCTTTGTTATTCAAAGACCTCTTTAATATTAAGCTATATAATCTTTTACGAAATTTAAGAATCTCTCCATTTCAGAATTAGTACCTATAGTTACTCTTAAATAGTTATCAATTCTAGGAGAACTAAAGTATCTAACAAATATACCATCTTTCTTTAAGGCTTCAAATAAATCCTTAGCCTTTATAGTTGGATGAGTTATAAATATGAAGTTAGCCTTTGATTCAGGAATTATAAAACCTAATTTTTTTAATTCCTTAATAGTATTTTCTCTAGTTTTAATTATTTTTGAACAAGTATCTTTAAAATACTCATCATCCTTAAGAGAAGCTATAGCTAATCTTTGAGATATATAATCTAGAGGGTAAGAGTTAAAAGAGTTCTTAACATCATTTAGGTAGGATATAGCTTCCTTAGAACCTAAAGCTACACCAACTCTTAAACCTGCTAAAGATCTAGATTTAGAATAAGTTTGAATAACAACTAGATTATCATATTTATTTATAAGTTTAACAGCGGATTCTCCACCAAAATCTATATAAGCTTCATCAACAATCACTATTACATCTCTATTTTTTATTAAAATATCTTCTATAAAGGACAACTCCACACCAACTCCAGTAGGTGCATTAGGATTAGGGAATATAATTCCTCCATTTTCTCTAAAGTAGTCTTCTTTAGTTATGGTTAAATCCTCATTTAAAGGAACTTTATCATAATTGATATTAAATAAATCACCGTATACAGGATAAAAAGAATAAGTTATATCAGGAAATAATAGTGGCTTGTCTGAATTAAAAAAAGTCATAAAAGATAAAGCTAAAACATCATCAGAACCATTTCCAACAAAAACTTGATCTTTTTCTAAACCATAATAATCAGCCAAAGTTTCTACTAATTCACCAGCAGTAGGGTCAGGATATAATCTTAAGTTTGAACCCTCTATATTTTTAAGCTCCTCAATAACCTTAGGAGCTGGAGGATAGGGGTTTTCATTTGTATTTAGCTTTAAGATATTAACTACCTTAGGCTGTTCACCTGGAATATAGGGGTCAACTTTTCTTATTTTATCTAACCAAAGCTTACTCATAATAATCACCCATTATCCTAAATATAATTCAGCTAGTTTATCAAAAGCAGCTAAAGATTTTTCAATTTTATCATAAGAAACACAATAAGAAATTCTAAAATGTCCAGGACAACCAAAGGCAGTACCAGGAACAATTAGTAAATTGAACTTTTTAGCATCTTGACAGAACTTAACATCATCTTCTATTAAAGATTTAGGGAAAAGATAAAAAGCTCCATTAGGCTTTACACAAGAAAAACCTATTTTTGTAAGGTGATTATATAATAAATCTCTATTTTTCTTATAAATATCAACATCAACCTCAGCACCTAAAGTTCTAGCAATTACTCTTTGGAATAGAGAAGGAGCGTTAACGAACCCTAGTACTCTGTTAGCAACATTTAAACCTTGCATAAAAATATCAAAATCATCAAGATTGCTATTTGCTACTATGTACCCTATTCTTTCTCCAGGTAAAGATAATGATTTACTATAGGAATATCCTATTATAGAGTTATTATAATAATTTAATAAGTACGGAACTTTAATATCATCATAAACAATTTCTCTATATGGCTCATCGGAAATTAAATAAATGCTACTATTAAATTCTTTTTGTTTTTTATTAAGTATATTAGCTAAACTTTTTATAACTTCTTCTGAATAGATAACACCAGTAGGATTATTAGGTGAATTTATAATTACGATTTTAGTTTTTGATGTTATTTTATTTTCAAATTCTTCTAAGTTTGGCTCAAAAGTATCTGTATTTGATGGAACAACAACAAGATTTCCATCATAATTGTTGGTATATGCTCTATATTCTCCAAAATAAGGAGCAAAAGTTATAACCTCGTCACCTGGGTTCATTAGGGTTTTAAAAATTATATTTAACCCACCAGCAGCACCACAAGTCATTACAATATTATTTTCAGTTAAATTTAGATTATGTTTTTTGTTAGTAAACTCAGCAATTTTAAGTCTAACATCCTCATAACCTGAATTACTCATATAGCCATGAACAAAATTAGGAGATTCCTCAGACAATATTTCGATTATAGTATTTTTTACAACTTCTGGAGGTTCCACATTAGGGTTTCCAAGACTAAAATCAAAAACATTCTCTTCCCCATATATTGACGCCAGTCTTTTTCCTTCTTCAAACATTGCTCTTATGGTAGAACTGCCAGCTACAAGATCTTTCATTTTATTAGATATCATTATTATTAGCCCCCATTCTATTCTTTAAAATAATAATATTATTTTATCATACCCCAACATAGATTTAAAGAAGAGCAGTAGAGAGTCTTTGTCTAATTTTTACGCCTAACAAAACGGTTAAAAAAACAACAATGATATCTTTAATAATAAATGGATATAATCCTGCAGCAAGTGCAGCTGGAAGAGATAAGTGAGCAACTATAGATAGTTGCAGAACACCTGTAAAATAATCAACTGCAATAGCTATATAAACTAAAATGAAAGTTAATAGAGGATTGTCCAGTTTTTTAGAATAACCAATTATTAAGGCCATTAGGGGAAAGCCTATAATATATCCTCCTGTAGGGCCAAGAATTACATTTAATCCTCCATGAAAGTTAGAGAAAACAGGTAAGCCAACAGCACCTAATAGAATGAAAATAATAACGGATAAAAATGATTGCTTTGGAGTATAAATAAGGGCTAATAATATAACTGCTGGTACTTGTAGAGTGATTGGAACTGTAGAAAAGGGAATAGGTATTGAAAATTGAGATAAAACAGCTAATATAGCAGCTCCCATACCTATAAAGGTTAAGTCTCTAATAGATAATTTTTGGTTCATAATAAAACTCCTTTAAAATAAATTATATGGTAAATATATACCATAGTATAAAAGAGCAAAAAACAATTGTCAACCAAATTATTTTAAAATAGGTTTACAATTAAAACAAAAAAAGAACTTCAATAAAAGAAGCTCTAGGTAAAACTAATCACAAATTTTTTCAAGATTTTCAGTATACTTTTCAATAGCAAAATTTAATATTTCTACGTCTTTTACTAAATATGAAGCTTGGGTAAGATCTGAATTAATTAAATTTTTAAACATTTTTTCTGTTGGGATAATGCTTTGACCTAGAATTGTTTCAACTTCAATTACTATCTTGCTTTTAATTGTGTAATTATTATTCATAAAAATCCTCCTTAAATAAATATTTGTATCTTATAAAATAATAATAACAGTAAATTAGTAAAATTTAATGTTTAATATCGTTAAGAATTATTAAAAGGAAGTTAAAAAAATACACCGACAAACTATAAAGTAAGCCAGTGTATTTCTTTAAGTTGATAGCTGCTTATTTCATTGAAGTTGAGGTTTATTGATTTATCACATTTGATAATCTTTAAAATCTTTCTTCAACAATATTATTTTGTCCACGTAAAAAATATAAATGCTATAAAAACAATTCATACATTGGATAAAATTATAAAGTGAAATACTCTTGTAATAAACTTGACCATCTATTAAAATTATCCTAGCGAAGTTAATACTAAGGAGAGAAGAAAATGAGTGTTTTAACAGTTAAAGACATGAGCCATGGATTTGGTGATAGAGCTATATTTGAAGATGTGTCCTTTAGATTATTAAAAGGAGAGCATGTAGGTTTAATTGGAGCTAACGGAGAAGGAAAATCTACATTCATGAACATAGTTACAAACAAACTTATGCCAGACGAAGGTAAGGTACTTTGGTCAAATAATGTTAGAGTTGGATACATGGATCAACATGCAGCTTTAGAAAAAGGAATATCCATAAGAGATGCACTTAGAGATGCATTTAAGTACCTATTTGATTTAGAAGAAGAAATGAATTCTCTTTATGGAAAAATGGGTGAAGTAGAACCAGAAGAATTAGAAAAAATGCTAGAAAGAACAGCAACAATTCAAGACTTATTAGACCATAATGGATTTTATGTAATAGATGCAAAGGTAGAAGAAGTTGCTAAGGGTCTTGGACTTTTAGATTTAGGTTTAGATAGAGATGTAGATGATTTATCTGGTGGACAAAGAACAAAAATATTATTAGGTAAGTTATTACTGCAAAACTCAGAAATATTACTTTTAGATGAGCCTACTAACTATTTAGATGAAGAGCACATAGAATGGTTAAAGAGATACTTAAACAACTATGAAAATGCTTTTATATTAATATCCCACGATATTCCATTTTTAAATTCAGTAGTTAATCTTATATATCATGTAGAAGAAAGAAAGCTAACAAGATATGTTGGAGACTATGATGAATTTAGAAGACTATATGAAGAAAACAAAAAGAGATTAGAAGCAGCATATGAAAAGCAACAAAAAGAAATAGCTAGGCTAGAAGACTTTGTTGCAAGAAATAAAGCAAATGTTGCTACTGCAAATATGGCCAAATCAAGACAAAAGAAACTTGATAAAATGGACGTAATAGAACTTTCAAAAGAAAAACCAAAACCAGAATTTAACTTCAAAGCAGCTAGAGCTTCAGGAAAAGTAATATTCGAAACTAAAGGATTAGTTATAGGATATGACTCACCATTAACTAAACCATTAGATCTTTATATGGAAAGAGGACAAAAAATAGCTTTAGTTGGAGCAAATGGACTAGGTAAATCTACCCTATTAAAGAGTTTACTTGGCAAAGTCAAACCTTTAAGTGGAGAAGTAGAACTTGGAGATTATCAATACATAGGTTACTTTGAACAAGAAGATAGATCAGGAAATACCAACACTTGTATAGAAGAAGTATGGCAAGAGTTCCCAAGCAAAACTCAATATGAAATAAGAGCAGCCTTAGCTAAATGTGGATTAACAACTAAACAGTTAGAATCAAAAATAATGGTTTTATCTGGAGGAGAAGCTGCAAAAGTAAGACTATGCAAAATCCTAAACACAGAAACAAATATACTAATTCTAGATGAGCCTACAAACCATTTAGATGTAGAAGCAAAAGAAGAATTAAAAAGAGCCTTAAGAGAATATAAAGGATCAATATTACTAGTATCCCATGAACCAGAATTCTACAGAGATGTAGTTACTGAAATATGGAATTGTGAGGATTGGACTACTAAGATAGTTTAAATTTTAAAATAGCCATAAAATAATTAAAGAATTCATGTGTATTAAAATAGTAGGAGTTTAGTGAGTTAAGTTATAATTTAAGTAATGTAAAATTAAAAACAAATAAATAATTCAAATTTGTACTAGTATATATGGAATAACTGGACAAAATACTTGGAGAAATTTTTAGAATTATAAAATAAAGCTCCTACATCAATTAAGATGTAGGAGCTAAACTTAATGTTTTTACAAGTAAAAATGGCTCATTTCTATTCTTCTATAACAATATATGCAGGTTAAAAGATTATTGTCACAACTAAGGATTAATTTTCTTGGATGTGGATTTTTTATTTTAAAATTAAAAAACAAATAAAAGCCAGAATAAATTATCGATATTTAACTAATAATAAAAATAGAAAGACAAAAAGAAAAAACAAATAAGGTTATTTAATTGAAAAAACAAAAGAAATGGCTCTATGTTTAAAAAATCTACTTAAAATAGCAGTTATATCATAGGGGTTATATCATAGGAGTTATATAAAATTAAAAAACAAATAAAAAGTTAGAATAAATTTATTAAGCTAAGATAATAATAGATATATAAATTAAAACAAAAAACAAATAAAAATGTTTAAGATAATTAGGCAAAAAAGAAATTAGAGAAATTTCTCTACTCTTTGTCCTTACGAAATTTATTGATGAATTTTAATAATTTAATTAAGATAATAGTAATTGTTACAGCTAATACTGATGGAACAGTATGCATTTCTTTAATTGAGATATTTATAGTATCTATATTTATTACAATTCCTCTAATAAATAAGATGATAATAAAGTATTCAATTTTCATCTTCATTTTAATCACCTCTTTCTAATTTTATAAAAATAGTTTTTACAAAATTAGAAAGTATTATTTCTTGTATTTAAAAATAATGTTGGAATTTAAGTTAAAATTTTATTGTACAAGCTATTTTGTTATATTTAAATCTAGAGATATTATTAAATAATATCTAAAGTTAAAATTTCAAGGGTAATATATTAATCAATACTTATTTAGATTTTCATCTTAGATAAGCTCACGTTTCTCATCTAAGATGAAACGAGGAGAAGGATTTAAATTTAATAATCTAAAAAAATAAAAAGGTTAGCATTGCACTACTAAGATGGTTTGAATTTTATAAAAATTTTAAGTTTCTTATATTAGAATTTTTTATAATATAGATAGAGAAATGTTTGATTACGATTTGTTTGTTTCTTAGTTTTAAGCCTAAAGCTTAGCTTAGAACCAAAACCTAGAAAATATTAATGGTTACTGCAAAAGTTAATATTTCTAGCTTCTATTTTTCTATTAGGATAATAAGTCATCATTAAAGAAGAATTTCTAAACAAAGATATTATGGTCAGAAATATAACTATAGATTCTTTTAGCATTATAATATCTCATTGATAAAAATAATAAATTTAATACATTATAATATATAGCTTATTGGTAATTATATATGAATAGATTGGAACTATTGCGAAGTTTTTCTTGAGTTTAGAGCTTTTTATTTTTTAATAAAAACAAATAAAATAATTTATAGATTAAAAGTCTTGAAAATAAACGTTTTTAAGTCAAAAATAGTATTGAAATAAAAAACAAACAAAAATACTGCAGTTGAAAGATTTGATATGGAATAATGGATAATTTAAGATTTAAATTAGTATTTGTTTAAAAAAGATATTACTTACAAGATGTGAATAAGATACAAAGTTAGATAAATAGTATTTTGTAAGTATTAAAAGCTGATAAAATAAAAAACAAATAAAATTATTTATGAAAGAATCAAATTATTAACTATAGTCAATAATAAGATTGTGAATATTTAATAAAATTAAACAAAGATAGTAGTTATAGTATTTGAAATAATATTTATAAATTTATATTAAATATTAGTAATACAATATACTATAATTATTTAATATTAAAAACAAACAAAATTGAGTTGTGATAATTTAAGAAAATCTGATATAATATAAGTAAGATTCTAAATCTTTGATTTAGATAGCTGAACTTACACTTGTAGTGTAAATAAGAAAAGGCTTAGTGCGCGAACACTAAGCCAATCCTAGAACGTTTTTAGTTTTAGGGCTATTGGATTTTAGTTATGTTAGGAAGAAAAAAGCACTAATCTGTGGAGGATGGGTGCTTTTTTTCTTTTCCTTGAACTTCTATATCTAAACCAAGGAATTTTACCTTAATTTTTATAGTTGAAATAAAAAGATTATGTTTTAATATTAATCTAATAATATAAACAACAAAAGTACCTTTTATTATAGTTTCTAACATATCCAATACCACCCCCTTAAGCTATAGTGAAAATCACCAACAGCCCAAGGTGGGAGAAACGTACAAACCACCGTAGCCATCCACTTCTACGGTACGAGTTTTACTTGGATAGTATAGCATAATTTATATATTAAGTATAGTAAGTCATGAAAATGGAAAAATAAATTTATTAATGCGTAAATGATTTAACATTAGTGATAGGCTTCTTCTATAAAAAATATGTTAAAATCTGTTTTTAAAAATCTATATGTATTAAAAGGATAAAATCTATATATAAATTGGACTTGTAAATTTCCAATTTGTAGAGATAAGTCAGCAGTATTTTAGCTTCACTATGGTGAGTATTTATTTATAAAGAATAAAAGCATAAAATCAATATTTTATTTAAGAATAGCTATACGTGCTATTCTTTTTTGTTTTAGAAAACCCCTGGTTAGACCAGGGGTTCAGAAAAGCTTACAGCTATGGAACATATAATAAAAACTCCTTTTGATGTAAAATAAAAATGCGGTCTGGCAACTGCAATAAAAACATCAAAAGGAGGTCGTTAAAAGTGAACGACATACATAGTTTATCACATACAAAATGGAATTGTAAGTATCATGTGGTATTTGCGCCGAAGTACCGTAGGAAAGTATTTTTCGGAGAAAAAAGATTGGAGATTGGAGGAATACTGAGGGAATTATGTAAATGGAAAGGCGTAAATATAATAGAAGCAGAAGTATGTATAGATCACATACATATTCTAATAGAGATACCACCTAAAATGAGTGTTTCAGGTTTCATGGGGTTTTTAAAAGGAAAAAGTAGCTTGATGATATATGAAAAGTACGGAAATATGAAGTTCAAATATAGAAACAGAGAGTTTTGGTGTAGAGGGTATTATGTTGATACAGTAGGAAAGAACACAGCTAAAATAAAAGAATATATAGAACATCAATTGAAAGAAGATCAATTAGGTGAACAATTAACAATGGATGATATCGATCCGTTTAAAAGTAGTAAAAGATAATAAGTAAACAACCTGTTTACAGGTAACTGGTAACAAATTTGCATGTGCCAGATCGGACATACGCCATTTAGGCGTGGCTAGTAGTAAAGGGCTATGCCCGTTAAGGTAAAACCACCGGCTGTGCCGGTGGATATTTATTTTTAAATGTATTTAGTTTATACTACGTTCAAGCTATAAAAATAGTAATTATTAAATAATGTGACAGAAAGAAAATTAAAAAAGTTAGAATTTTTATGGGAAATTATATAAATTCATTGTAATCTAATGTATAATTTAGCTGAAAATATTTTTTCTGTTAGGAGATGACAATGTTGAAAGGCGTTATTAAATTTTTTAACCAAGATAAGGCATATGGATTTATTTCTGGAGAGGAACAAAAAGAGTACTTTTTCCACATAAGTGATTTCCAAAGCTTTACTGATAAAAACAAAGTAATTGAGAGTACACAGGTAGAATTTAAGTCATATTCGTCGCCAAAAGGATTAAGTGCTAAATCTATAAATTTCTTAGAAGATTTTAAAAGTGTCCACCTAGAGAAACGCCTTACTAAGGGTAAAAAATCAGACTTGAATTTCAAGGGAACTGAAGATGAAATAAAGATTTCAGAAAAGTTTTCTCAATTTTTTGGAATTACTTTTTCAAGAGAAGAAAAGTTTAAGAAATCAACATATTATTTTAATTTTATTCAACCTTCAGAAACATATAGGGAGAGTTTTAATATGTTTAATGAAGTTCTAATGCTATTTTCGCCATTTAGTTTATATGATGAGCGTACACTGGATTATGTAGACAAGCTGTTTATGGATTATTCCAATAGATTAGATCCAGTAGTTGTTTTTTTAATTAGTGAAGATAGAAACATACAAGAAATAATAAAGGCTAATACTATGCGTAATAATGACACTAGAATAATAGTACCTTTTACATATAATGAAATACTTTCTGAGCAGTTTGAAGAAAAAATTCTTCAAAGTAGACTTAGAGAATACTTTTACCAAAGAGATTTATTCGCAATGGAGTCTCCTCTAAAATCAGATAATTATTTTTACGGACGAACTAATATCGTTCATAATTTTTTTGACAAATATAGTATAGGAGAACAAACAGGATTATTCGGATTAAGAAAGACAGGTAAGACATCTGTGCTATATGCTATTGAAAGATTAGTAGATATTCGAAAAGGTATGAGTATATTTGTAGATTGTCAGGATACAGCAGTATATCAACTAAGATGGTTTGAACTATTAGAATATATAACGTTTCTTATTGATGAAAAATATGGATTAAACTTAATTGAATCAAAAATGATGGTTAATGATGAAAAGAATGCTTCTCGTAATTTTATAGGATATCTTAAAAAGGTTTATAGCTTACACAAGAAAAGAGTATTGATTATCTTTGATGAGATTGAACATATAACATTCGACTTATCTAGAAAATCTCATTGGAGTTCGGGGGAAGATTATTTATCGTTTTGGCAAACATTAAGATCAATTATACAATCTGAACCAAATTTATGTTCCTTTATTATAGCAGGGGTAAATCCCAAAATTACTGAGCAAGTTTCGGTAAATGAATTTGACAATCCGATTTTTAACAACGTAAGTGCAAGGTATTTAAATCTATTCACATTAGATGATGTGAGAAGTATGGTGCACCAAATCGGAAGTTACATGGGATTAAGTTTTGATGAAAAGGTATATTATAAATTACATGAGAATTATGGGGGACATCCATTTTTAATAAGAAACGTATGCAGCATACTTAATTCACATTTTGTTCAAAGACCATATAAAATAACCAGTAGAGATTATGATGATTTGAAGGAAAAAATAGATAGTAAATTAATTTCATATATTCAATCAATATTATTTGTATTAGAAAAATGGTATCCAATAGAATTTGAAATATTAAAAGACATTGCTTTAGAAAATACTGAAAGTTATAGGGAGAAAATAAGAGGTAATGAATTAAGTATTATACACCTGCTAGGGTATGGCGTAATTACACAGAGCTCAAAGAATAATTACTATATTGAAATTGATGCTATTAAAAACTATATGAAATCAAGCTACTATAATGAGTACATACCCGCTGATCAAGAAGAATTTAGGGAGATAATTTCTAGTAGACGAAACAAAATTGAAAAAGAGTTAAGAAATTTAGTAAAACAAATTTTAATTTTTAAATATGGGAAGAATAAGGTAAATGATATTATTGAAAAACATAATAGAGGGACAAGTATTGATACAATACTCTCTAGAAGAAGTAGCAAAGACATATTTGAAGGTTTATATTTTTCTGAACTAAAAAATATAATAATAGGAGAATTTAATATATTTAAAAATAACATAAGTATTGATAAAGCTATTTTTATAGGTGCAGCTAACGCTATTAATAAATATAGATTTGTAGATGCGCATGCTGGAACGATATCTAGAGAAGAGTATAATACTTTGCACTTATATTTCACAGAACTGGAAAATGTACTAGAGATTAATTAGTTTTAAATAAAAGTATCATAGCGAAAAGAGTCTTTAATTAAAATGTAATAAATTTTGCAATTAATTATATGTGAGTCTTTTTTAGGTTTGAAATAATAAAAGTCCTAAGTTACTTTAAAAGTGAGTATTAAGAAACTTCTTTTACACTGTTTATACATTATAGCGGGATGAAATATAAAATACAATATTTTATCTAAAAAGACTAAAGCTCTATAATAGTGACAGATAGGAATAAAATATATTTAATTAAGTTACATATAATGGACTTAATTAAATTTTAGGAGATAATCAATATATGAGCATTAAAATCATTAAAGGAAATATGAATCACATAAATGACTGCGAAGAAGCTTTAGTAAATTCTGAGTTAGGAAGAAGATATTTTTCAAAGGCAGGAAGTGCTAGAAAGACATTAGAAGAAGGATTTTCTAAAGAAGAAATATATGTAGCGGTAGATATGGACAACAACTGCATAGGATTCATGTGGTTTATTTTGGGTGGAGCATTTCATGCATTTCCATATCTACATATAATTGCATTAAAAGAAGAAAGTCGTAACCATGGAGTAGGCAAAAAGCTATTACAATACTTTGAAGATATTTGTTTTAAAGACTTTTCAAAAGTATTTTTAGTGGTTGGAGATTTTAATCCAGATGCAAAAAGGCTATATGAAAAAGTCGGATATACTGAAGTAGGCTACATACCAAGTTTGTATAGAGAGGGAATAAATGAACACTTAATGATGAAACTAAGATAGAAAACTTAGTTAATCATTAGTTTTATTTTTAATCAATTCTATTTCAGCCATTAAGGAATTAATACGGGCTTCTAGTTCATTAATTTTATCAGCTTGACTTTGAGTATTTTCAGTTTTTGGAGCAGTAGGGCTATTAGGGCCACAATATGGATTATTTATATTATAATTTTTAGGATTATAATATAATCCTGGGCCACCTTGGAAATACTGTTGTTGTGCATTATATGTTAATATTACTTGCCCCAGTAGTTCAAACCAGTTTCCTAGTGCATTCTGAACGTTAAAAGGCATATTACCTGCTAATATTTCTCCAAGAATTGCTCCTATAATAACGAATAGTTCAGGATTTAAGCTTTGAAATCCATTGGGGATATCTTTGCAACCTTCATTAGTAGATTCATTCTCATTGTTTGACTTAGTATAGCCGCAGGCTCTAGCAAAATCTTCAAAATTACTCCACCCATTAAAATTCACAGCTTCCCCTCAGACATAATTACTTTAATCTATGATATTCTTTTTAATTAATAGATGATACTTTTTAATATAAAAATTATAGTAAAGTATAAAGAGTGTATAAAGAGCAGTTCTACAAGTGAGGACTGCTTTTTTGTTGTTAAAAAATAAATATAAAGTGAAAATAGATAAAAATTTATTGATAAACAATAAAATATATGATATTCTTTATTTACAAATTAGAATAAGATTAAAAATCATCAATTTTTTTTAGGAGGGTTTATCTATATGTTAAAGAATAAAAAAACTATAGCTTTAATTTGTACAGCTATACTAGCTGTGGCAATTATAAATGGTCAAACAGTTAATGCAGCAATTTCAAAAACACTATCTATTTTTAGGGCTCAGGATTTAAAAGGAGTGACTGTAACTCTTGATGATATTCAACAGATTCAGAGTAAGCTTTCAAGTGGGCAGGGAGAGATAAGGCTTGAAAAGATGGGAAACATAAAGGTACAAGGAGGACAGAAGAAAGTTTCTTCAAAAGAAGATGTAAAAAACATTACAGATGTTAAAGTAGCTTTGCCATCAGTTCTTGATGGGGTAGTACCAAGTGTTAATGTTGTTGAACCTACAGCTATTGAGTTCACACTTAAGGCAGAGAATGTAAATGAAATAATGAAATCCTATGGAGCTACAAAACTTCTACCAGCAAATATTGATGGTAAGACTTTTAAAATAGATTTTGCTTCACAGGTGACTATGAACTACAGTATAAACAATAAACCTATAACAATTATGGAGACAAAATCTCCAGAAATAACAGTACCTGATGATGTGGATATTGACGCAGTGTATGATGCAGTTGTAGAAATGCCTATAATTCCTCAAAGGCTACAATCACAGCTTAAGTCTATGAAGGATTGGAAAAGCACTCTGTATATTCCAGTGATAGAATCAGAAATGACAGAAGTTAATATAAACGGTGCAAAAGGATATATGTCTAAGGATTATGGAAATTCAGAAGAGAACTTTGAATCAGCAGTAATTTGGTACGATAAGGGTATTATCTATGTTGTATCCGGACAAGTAGACAGTGAAGAGCTTTTAAAGATTGCAAAATCTGTTAAATAAAGCTTTGCTTATGAGGTGATAGGATGGTAATAGAGACAGAAAGTTTAACAAAATATTATGGAAATAAAATTGGCTGTAAAGACATATCAATATCAGTAGGTGAGGGAGAAATTTTTGGATTTCTTGGTCCTAATGGGGCAGGAAAAAGTACATTTATAAAAATGATGGTAGGCTTATTATTTCCAACCAGTGGAAAGGCATTTGTATTGGGTAAGCCTGTTGGTGATATCGATGTAAGAAAGAAAATAGGATATCTGCCTGAAAACTTTAAATATCAGGATTGGATGACAGGCGAAGACCTCCTAAAATTTCATGCTTCCTTATATAAGTTGGACAAAAAAAGTGCAGTATCAAAGATAGAAGAGGTTCTTGATATTGTCAAACTTAAAGGTCATGAGAGTTATCGTGTAGGCACCTATAGCAAGGGTATGCAGCAACGTATTGGATTAGCATGTGCTCTTTTAACAGATCCAGATCTGCTTTTTTTAGATGAACCTACTTCAGCACTTGATCCTGTGGGTAGGAAAGAAGTAAGGGAAATAATGACGACCTTGAAGTCTAAGGGGAAAACAGTGTTACTTAACAGTCATCTGCTAAGTGAGGTTGAAGCTGTGTGTGATAGTGCGGCTATAATTAAAAGGGGCAGTATAATTAAGTACGGAAAAATGGATGACATACTTGAAAGCAAGTTAATCCTTGAGATAAATGCAGAAAATTTAAGTAATGAAATTTTAAGTAAGCTTAAAGAGTTTGATAGCTCTCTTACACAATCAAACAACAAGCTAAATATGCAAATTAAGAGCAAAACTGACATACATTGCATAGCATCTATAATAATTAACGGAGGAGGAAGACTATTTGAACTTTCACCAAAGAAAATTTCACTTGAAAATGTATTTTTAAATTTGATAGAAGGGGGTGAGCAAAGGTGATTGCAATAGCAGCAGCATCCTTTAAGGAGGCTTTAAGGAAAAAAATATTAATACTTGTTGCAGCACTTACTCTTGTTTACCTTACATTATTTGGGGTAATCACTCATTTTGCAGTAGAGGATCTTGCAAGAGCAGGGTCTTTAAATACAATAAATGCTCTTGATGTAGCTTCAAATATAATATCATTTTTAGGGTTTTATTTTTCAAGTATGCTTGTGGCATTTCTCACAATTATGGCATCTATAGGTTCAATTTCTTCAGAAATTGAAAGTGGTGTAATACATTCTATAATAACACGTCCAATTAAACGATCTAGTTATGTAATTGGAAAATATCTTGGACTTGGAGCATTATCAGTGATATATTCAGTTTTTCTCTTTATATCAATAATTACAATATGTACAATATTTAAACTTCCTATAGTAAATAGCCTTGAACCACTAAATATAATAAAAGGTCTTTTATTTTTTACTTTGGAACCAATAGCTATTTTAGCTCTTTCTATTTTAGGAAGCGCTACATTTAAAACACTAAGCAATGGAATATTTGTTATTTCAATATATATTTTAGGACTTATAGGTGGAGTAATGGAACAGGTAGGCTCCATGCTCTCAAATCAAAGTCTTATAAATCTAGGGATTATTTCTAGCTTAATTTCACCCTTCGATATAATATACAGGCAGATGATTTCGTCCATATTTAGAAATATTGGTATTACAGGTCCTTTCATGGGCTCAGGCGGTATAACAAGTACAGCTCCAAGTATATGGATGATTGTCTACATACTTATCTATATTCCTGGGTTAGTTAGCTTAGCAGTAAGAAAATTCAGCTTAAAGGACATTTCATGATGCTTATAAAATAAGTTAGTAATTAAATTATGTGAGGTAATATATGAAGATAAAGTTAATTCAACCTGCAATGCGCCAAAGACCTATGGATACAAAATTAAAAACAAGAATGTCTCCCTCATTAGCTTTATTAACAATAGCTAATCTTACTCCAAAAAAGCATGAAGTTATTATTGAAAATGAGAACATTGAGAGTATAAATTTTGATGAAGCTGTAGATTTGGTAGCCATAACTGTTACTGTAGATGTTATGAATAGAGCTGTGGAAATATCCAAAGAATTTCAAAAGCGTGGAGTAACAGTAGTAGCAGGTGGGATACATATTACCGCAGATCCAGAAAGTGCTAGTAGAAGTTTTGATGTTATATGCGTTGGAATGGCTGAGAGAGTTTGGGAAAAAATTCTTAAAGATAAAGAAAATAACTCCCTAAAAAAGATATATTCTGATATGCACAATATAGAAGGAAGTGAAATAGTATCACCAAAGTATGAGCTTATTGACACTAATAAATACTTATACACCAACATAATTAGTACAAGTAGAGGTTGCCCATTCGAATGTGATTTTTGTTATAATAGCTGCAAAAGTGGACTTAGAACATATATAAATAGACCAGTAGAGGATGTAATTAAGGATATAAAAGCTTTAAAAACAAAGCATATAATGTTTATTGATGATAACTTTATAGGAAATCCACCATGGACAAAAAGGCTTTTAAAGGAAATAAAACCTCTTAAATTAAAGTGGAATGCGGCAGTTACCTCCAATATAGGGAATATGCCAGAGCTATTAGATGAGATGAAGGAAGCAGGTTGTGAAAGTCTTTTTATAGGTTTTGAAAGTATAAATAGCAAATCAATAGCAAGTGTTCACAAAATACAAAACAGTGTAAAAAGATATGAAAAACTTGTGGAGGAAGTTCATAAAAGAGGAATAATGATAAATGCAAGTTTTGTCTTTGGATTAGATGAAGATGATGCCTTTGTATTTAAAGAAACCTTAGAATGGATAATTAAAAACAAGATAGAAACAGTAACATCCCATATCCTTACCCCCTATCCTGGAACAAAATTATATGAATCATTATTAAGAGAAAATAGAATTGTAGACTTTAACCTATCAAATTATAATACTGCGCATGTGGTATATAAACCTAAAAATATAACCCCAGAAGAACTATACGATGGTTACTTATGGATCTATAAAGAAATATATACCTTCAAAAATATAATAAAAAGACTTCCAAAATCTAAAAAACAATGGATTCCATTTTTGGCCTTTAACTTATTTTATAGGAAGTTTGGAAAATTTACAGAACTACTTTGCAACATAGCTTCATTTAAAAATATAGGAAGATTTTTTAGATGGGTGGCTTATCGTATAAATTAAATTATTTTAATATCTAAGAGATAGAAAAAGTTCTATCTCTTAAACATTTTGTTATGTACAAGAAAATCAATATTATTAGATGGAAGTATCAGTAAATAGAAAAATAAGCATAGTTGTGATAAGATTATATAAATAAATTATACTGATATAGGAGTAAAATAATGGATTTTAATAATGAAATGAATTTAAGGTTTAAAGCTATGATGCAAAAGCCATGGACGTTACTTAGCGATAGGATAATTTATAATAAAAGAGAAATATTGCTTACAGAAATACAGGCAATGGATGTATTTTCTAGACCTACTTTTGCTACAAATGGATTGATACAAATTACCGTAAGAGGGAAAATTATAAATTTAGTATATTCTAATAAGTACAAAAAAGAAGGCGAAATAGCTGTAGAATATCTAAAAGAGAATTATGGAGACAAAAATAGAAAAGTAAATAAGAAAAGTGCTGCTGATATTCAAAAAGAAATAGAAAGCTTGCCATATAAGGATGATTGGGGAACTAAAAAAGAAATAATGGAGTTACCAAATGTACTTAATAAAGATGAACATATTAAAGCCATAACCAGTGGTTTTACTGAAGGTAATACATGGATTATAGTGTGTACTGATAGACGTGTATTAATGCTGGATAAAGGTATGCTTTATGGATTAAGATTAATAGATATTCCATTAGATAAAATTAATAGTATATCCCATTATAAAGGATTAGGACTTGGTAAAATAGCTATTACAGATGGAGCTGTTACAAGAGCTATACAGAATGTACCAAATGTAACTGTAAGCTTTTTTGCTGATACAGTTAATAAAG
The DNA here is from genome assembly GCF_022324845.1 of Clostridium sp. YIM B02506. Classification (NCBI taxonomy): domain Bacteria; kingdom Bacillati; phylum Bacillota; class Clostridia; order Eubacteriales; family Clostridiaceae; genus Clostridium; species Clostridium sp. YIM B02506. Next base: position 714 of record NZ_JAKGTG010000041.1, on the reverse strand, counting down.
AAGTGCAAATATATAAGGAACTGAAAACTTCACATAGGGGGAACGCAGTAAACTCTACATCTCCGGCAGATGAATTAATAAAATATAAGCAGTTGCTGGATATGGGAGCATTAACCCAAGAAGAATTTGATAAAAAGAAAAAAGAGCTACTAAATTTATAGAAGCTAAAACAAATCCCTATACAGTAGTTAAAAATCTACCATATAGGGATCCTTTGTTTATTTTAGCATATTTCTTCTTCCCACCAACCAAATGCAACTACAACTTTGCTATGATTTAAATTAGTTGACTTTATGATTAACGAATAGTTTCCACCTGGAGCTATAATAAATTTTCCGTCTTCCTCAGCAACTAATGTTTCATTAGGTTGTACAATTCTTTTATAAACATTAATTCCTTTTTTAGGAGTAACTATATCAGAATCTGAAGATAGAATGTTAACCCTATTTTTAGGAAGAGGTTTTAGTGCAGTATTGGTTGGAGAAACATTATATGATTTATCTAAATTCTCAGGAAGACTAGCGTTAAGCCATATTTCGGCAGTTAAATGTTCATCAGAAAAATTAGAAATAGTAAATACATTTACGAATAAGATGACATCAGAATTACGAGGATTTACTAAACCTGACCAAGCGTCTGCCCAATGTCGTCAACTTAGAACAATAGCACCAAAGAAATTTTATATGAATTTGAGATTAAGTAGTCAATTTAGTT
>NZ_JAKGTG010000040.1:0-37785 GCF_022324845.1 Clostridium sp. YIM B02506 | reverse complement strand
CGACTTGCATGTGTTAAGCACGCCGCCAGCGTTCGTCCTGAGCCAGGATCAAACTCTCAATTTAAGTGACGCTCCAAATCTCTGATTTGGTCAGCGGAACTTACTCATCAGCTTCGCTGAGGAGTTTCCTTCTTACAAACCATTTGGTGTGCACAAATTTTAGTTTAATCTTACTCTAAGAATTACGTTGACTTTAAGTAGTTGCTTCAAGTTTTACACTTGTTACAATTACTTACTCACAACTTTCGTTGTGTAAGTTTTATTCAAAACTTCTTAAGTTTCCTCTGTTTAATTTTCAAAGACCATTTTTCTTGTTTTTTCGCTACTCTCTCGCAGCGACAATAGTTATATTATCATAGCCCGAAATCAATGTCAACACCTTTTATTAAAAAATTATGTAATAATATTATTTTTCTTCTCATACATCTATATAAAAGGACTTCTCACTATTTTAATGATGAGTTTCATTCCTTATTATCCTGAATTTAAAAGGAGAAGTGCTTATATGAAAATCAATAAAAAAGAACTATTTCTTTGGGAACTATTAGGGGCTGTATTTATAAGCGTATGCGGAATAACATTGCATTTTACTTATGAACTATCTAACTACAATTTTATTGTTGGATTATTTAGTTCTATAAACGAAAGTTTATGGGAGAGTGTAAAACCTTACTTTTTTTCAATTGTATTTTTTTCTTGTATAGAATATTTTGCTTTTAGCTCTAGCCTTAGTAACTTTTTCACAGCAAAAGTTACTTCAGTTATATTTCTTAGCGCATTTATATTATTTATATTAAATTACACTCAAAGCTTTTTGGGTGGAACAAATTTCTTACTAAATATAATTACTTATGTACTGGGATGTATTGTGGCTCAAATTATTTCTTTTAGAATTCTGATTCTTAACAAGCATTATGCATTAGCAAATTTAATAAGTTTAGTATTTATAATCTCACTAATTATATTGTTTTTTGCTTTTACATTAAATCCACCAAACTGCAACTTATTTAAAACTCTCAATAAACCTACATTTTATAAATTCATAACCCCTGAGATTATGGCTTAGGCTATAGTCTCTATTTTTTTATAAGGAATTCTAATCAATAATACAGCCTAGGTAATAACTTACCTAGGCTGTATTATTGATTAAAATTTTTGTACATTTATAGCTTGTGGCCCTTTTTCTTTTTCAACTATATCAAATGAAACTGACTCCCCCTCATGAAGTTCTTGTCTTCCATTCCCCTCTTTTATTTGAGAGTGATGAACAAACACATCATTTCCTTCATTTGCTGAAATAAATCCATATCCTTTTTGGGTGTCGTACCATTTAACAACTCCAGTAATCATAAATTTAAAACCTCCAGAAATATATTTCAGTAGATAATTTACCCACTTATTTTATCTTTATCCTCATCTATATCACTTTTCTCTTCAGTTTTCTTTTTAAATATCCCTCTGGACTTTTCAACTATTCCTAATCCTGCTTTAATTATAGTTTCTTTAGGTAGTTGATCTCTTTGATAATTAGCTATTGTTATTATAGGTTCTAGTAAGTACATGGTGTCAATATACCCCTGTTTCATTCTCTTCCTTATTCCCGATGAAGAAAAATCTAGTATTTCTGCAAGATCCCCATCTGCCATATCTCTTGGATATATCTCTATTATTCTAGCCCTAGGAAATTTATATCTATTAACTAATGAATCTTTACTTAAATGAATTATTATAATGATATCAAGTCCTTCTCCATACAATGGTTGAACTGGAACATTATCTGCCATACCACCATCTAGATACTTAAACTCCTCTACTTCCTTGCTTTCATATATCATTGGAATAGCTGAGGTTGCTAAAAGTATATTTTTTATATCTTCATCATTATAATCATTTAATTTAAAGTACCTTGGGCTTAAATCAGGTACAGCGCTACATGTAGCATAACAACTCCTCTTATCTAAACGAATCTTTTCAATGTCCACATATTGATTCATTATTTCTATAAGACCGCTTCTAGATATGTTTCCTTGTTCTAATGTAGTGGGTAAGTACTTCTTTACGAAATTCAGGTTTCTATTTCCTAAAGTTATAAATATTCCCCTCTTAAGTAAATCTATATTTCCTGTTGGTAGAATCTTATCCTTTGAAATACTTAGCCATACTTTTTCAGCTATCTCTATATCACCTTGGAGATACATAACTGCATTTAGTGCTCCTATAGATGTTCCCGATACTCCTTTTACGTATTTATCTATACCTAACTCTTTTAACGCTTTCCATGCGCCTATTTGATAAGAGCCTCTAGCTCCTCCCCCTGCAAATACTAATCCTAATTTCATGTGTCTCCTCCTCTCTTTTGAAACTTATTCCTTACTTATAATTATAGCCACTTTTATCACTCTTCTACTATTTATATATGAAATATATTTATTTTTGATAAAAAACCTATTTCCTTTTCTAGCATGTTTTTCTTTTTAACTTTTTAAATGTTTAACTGTTTTTCTTTTTAAGCATTTAAATTTTTAAACATTTAACTTTTTAACTTTTTATTAAACATAGTATTTTAATGAGTCTAATGAGGCTTGAGAAGAAGCCTCTACAGCAATAGGGTGTTTAACTTTTTATTAAACATAACAAAAAAAAGAATGACTTTAATGAAGCTGAGGGACACTTCTACATCACTGATGTGCTTAACTTCTTATTAAGCATAATAAAAGATTTTGATGGAGCTTGAAGAGAATAAAGAGCCGCAGCATAAAGCTACAGCTCTTTATTCTTTATTTAGTATAGTGTACGTGTAGTATTTTCTTGGCTTTACTACCACCTTTTTCTCCTAGGTAGTCCTCATATAGTTTTAATATTGCTTCATTTTCATGGGATTTTCTGCGTTCGTGATTTAAATCATCCTTATATATGGCTTCCATCCTCTTCTTAAGAATGTTTCTGTCTCCTTTTATATAAGGTTGTCCTCCACCACCTATACATCCTCCTGGGCAGGCCATAACTTCTATAAATTGATATTTTGAGTTTCCAGCATTTATATCCTTCATTACTTTTTCAGCATTTTTAAGTGAGTTTACTACTGCTATATTAATCTCTTTTCCAGCTATATTAACTGTAGCTTCTTTTACTCCTTGAATTCCTCTTACTTCATTAAAATTCACATTTTCTAAAGTTTCTTTGGTAATCCATTCATATGCACTTCTAAGAGCGGCCTCCATAACGCCTCCACTGCTTCCAAATATAACACCAGCTCCTGAACTTACGCCTAGGGGATTATCAAACTCACCATCTTTTATATTTCTTATATCTAATCCAGCTTCTTTTATCATTGTAGCTAATTCTCTAGTTGTAATAACTAAATCTACATCTTTCATGTCATCTATCATCATTTCTTCTCTATCTGCCTCATTCTTTTTAGCAACACATGGCATGACAGATACAACAACTATATCTTCTGGATTTATATTAAGCATCTCTGCTAAATAAGTTTTAGTTACTGCTCCTAGCATTTGATGTGGAGATTTACAAGTTGATATTAAATTCATATTCTCCTTAAATTTTATTTCTGCAAACTTTACCCAAGCTGGACAACAGCTTGTTATTAGTGGTAAGTTTTCATTTTTCTCTAATCTATGAATAAACTCATTTGCCTCTTCCATTATAGTTAAATCGGCTGCAAAGTTGGTATCAAACACCTTATCAAAGCCTAAAGCTTTTAATGCCCCAACCATCTTAGATGTGGTTATAGTTCCTGGTTCTAAATTAAACTCTTCCCCAAGAGCTACTCTTACCGCCGGAGCTGTCTGCACTACTACATACTTCTCTTTATTATCTAACATCTCCCAAACCTTTGGATAAGTTTGAACTTCTGTTAATGCACCTACTGGACATGCAGCTATACATTGTCCACAAAAAGTGCAGTTAGACTCAGTTAAGGGTTCATCAAAGAAGGTTGATACTACTGAGTCAAATCCTCTCCCTATTGTTGTAAGAAGATTAACTCTTTGAACATCGTTACAGGCTGTAACACACCTTCTGCATAATATACATTTAGACATATCTCTAACTATAGCAGGTGAGGTTAAATCTAGTTTATGCATAGATATCTCACCTTTATATCTTATCTTTCTTATACCCATGTCTGCTGCTAATTTTTGAAGCTCACAGTTAGCATTTTTAACACATTCAAGGCAATCAGTTGGATGATCTGACAATAGTAACTCAATCATCATTTTTCTAGCATTTAATGCTCTTGGAGAATTGGTTCTAACTACCATTCCATCTGAAACCTCAGTGCAACATGCTGGGACTAATTTTTTTCTATTTTCCAGTTCAACCATACATACTCTACAGGTACCTTTACAATTTTTTGTTTCACCATCTTGCATAACCATATGGCATAATGTAGGTATTGTTATATCTAATTCTTTAGCAGCATCTAGAAGCATTGTGCCTTTTTCTACTTCTATGCTTTTATCATTAAGAATAATTTTTACTTTATCCATAATACTTCCCCCTATACCATTATTACTGCTTTAACTGGACATTCATTAAAGCAAGTTCCACATTTTATGCACTTATCTACATCTATTTCATGTTTTTCTTTAACCTTACCCTTAATGCAATGTACAGGACAATTTCTAGCGCACTTAGTACAGCCAATACAATTATCTTCTATTGTATAAGTAAGCAAGTTTTTACAAACCTTAGATGCACATTTTTTATTAACTATATGATCCATATATTCATTGGTGAAATAATTCATAGTACTTAAAACTGGGTTTGGAGCTGATTGTCCAAGTCCACATAAGGATGTATCTTGAATGATTTCTGATAAATCTCTTAATGCACTTAGATCATCTCTACTGCCTTTACCATCGGTTATTCTATTTAGTATTTCTAGTAATCTTTTATTACCTACTCTACAAGGTGTACACTTACCGCAGGACTCATCAACTATAAATTCCATATAAAATTTTGCTATGTCTACCATGCAGTTATCTTCATCCATTACAATCATTCCACCAGAACCCATCATTGAACCTATTTCTAATAAAGTTTCATATTCAATATGAGTGTCAATTAAAGATGCAGGTATACATCCACCAGATGGACCACCACTCTGTACTGCTTTTAGAGCTTTTCCATCTTTTATTCCTCCACCTATTTCATATATTATCTCTCTTAAAGTTATTCCCATAGGCACTTCAACAAGTCCCACATTATTAATCTTCCCAGCTAAAGCAAAAACTTTAGTTCCTGTAGATTTAGGGGTTCCTATAGATGCGTACCATGAACCTCCGTTATTTATAATAGGAGATATGTTTGAAAATGTCTCAACATTATTTACACAAGTCGGTTTTAACCACAATCCTTTTTCTGAAGTTCTAGGGGGTTTCATTGTAGGTTCCCCTCTCATTCCTTCTATAGAATGTATTAAGGCAGTAGCCTCTCCACATACAAAGGCTCCAGCTCCATATTTTATTTCAATATCGAAGTTAAAGTTACTTCCTAATATATTTTCTCCTAATAAGCCTGCATTTTTTGCTTGTGAAATAGCAATCTTTAATCTATGAACAGCTAAAGGATATTCAGCCCTTATATATACAAATCCCTTGCTTGATCCTATAGAATATCCGCATATAGCCATAGCTTCTATTACACTGTGTGGATCACCTTCTAATATAGCTCTATCCATAAATGCGCCTGGATCACCTTCATCAGCATTACAAATTACGTATTTTGTATCATTATTAGCTCTTTTTGTTGCTTCCCATTTCCTGCCTGTAGGGAAACCTCCGCCTCCTCTACCTCTAAGCCCTGATATTTTCACCTCATTAATAACTTCATCTTGAGTCATTTCCGATACAGCTTTCCCAAGTGCTTGATATCCTCCGCTAGCTATGACTTCCTCAATGTTTTCAGGGTCTATTATCCCGCAGTTTCTTAGTGCGATTCTATTTTGTTTTTTATAAAATGGCATTTCTTCTTGAGACAACAACTTTATTTTTGTTTCTGGATCTTCATATAATAATCTTTGAACTATATTCCCTTCTAATAGATGACTAAAAACTATTTCCTGAACATCTTTTTCTGTTACCTGAGTATAAAATATATTGTCTGGTTGTATATGCATAATTGGGCCTCTAGCACAGAATCCAAAACATCCTGTAGCTATGACTTTAACGCTGTCTTTAAGACCAAGTTTCTCTATATTTTCATTAAGTGCATTTATTATTTCATCTGAGCCAGATGATTTGCAGCCTGTCCCTCCACAAACCATTATGTTTCTTTCTTTTACTAATTCAGTTCTCATTCCTCTTGATTTTCTTAAGTTTAATTTATGTGCGTATTTATTTTTCAAATCAATTAATTCACTATAATTGTTTATGATCTCCATCTTTATCAAACTCCTCACAACTCTTTAGAATGTTTATTACTTCTGATTTAGAAAAGTGTCCATATACCTTATTATTAATAGATACTACAGGAGCTATTCCACATGCACCAACACATCTTAAGGTATCTAGCGTAAAAAGACCATCCTCGGTAGTTTCGCCTTCTTTAATAGACAGCTGGGATTTAAATTCTTGAAGTATATCTCCCGCACCTCTAACAAAACACGCTGTTCCTGTACATACGCTTACAACAAATTTTCCTTTAGGTTTTGTTGAGAAGTAAGAGTAAAATGTAACAACTCCATAAACTTGTGATGGCGGAATACCTAATCTTTTTGCAATAAATACTTGAGTTTCTTCACTGACATAACCATATAATTCTTGGGCTTTATGAAGTACAGGTATTAGGGCAGCTTCATCGCTATTTTGTGTTTCAATAAATCTGTCCAGATCTTTGAATTTAGAACTTGTCTTACAATCACACATATTGTTTCTTCCTTTCATTATTTAATGCTAATAATTTAACAATGATATCTTAATTTTACACCCTCTTCCATATGTATACAATATAAATTGTTAGAATATTATCAATATTTAGAATAGACAATATTTTCTGTTTTTTGCACATAAAAAAAAGCCAAGAGTCTTATATTACGACTCTTGACTATTAAATTCTTTTTATTTATTTCTGTTATGACCTATATAATCCATTATTATTAATGCTGTATCCTCTATAGCTCTTTGTGTAACATCTATAGTTTTGCAACCAACTTTTCTCATTATTTTATCTGCAAATTCAAATTCCTCTAAAACTCTTGCATCCCCTGCATATTCTATACTTGAGGATATTCTATGAAATTTATCTAATCTTCTTTTTCTTATTTCAATAAGTTGAAGTGGATTTATAGTTAATCCAAAAACCTTTTTCTTATCTACTTGATAAAGTTCTTCTGGAACTCCTACCTCTGGAACTAATGGTATATTTATAGCTTTTATGCCTTTGTTTGCTAAGTACATACATAAAGGAGTTTTTGAGGTTCTTGATAATCCTAATAATACAACATCTGCATTTTTTAAGCCTCTATAATCCTTACTATCATCATATTGCATCGCAAATTCCATAGCTTCAATTCTCTTAAAATATACCTCATCAGTTTTCCACATAGCTCCTGGATTGTAGTCTGGTAAGGTATTAATTATATTGGACGCTACATTTATTATAGGGCCTAATACATTTATTATATTAATGTTTTTCTCTACACATTTTTGAGTCAAAAATTCTCTTACATTTACTGTTATAACTGTAGATATGACCATACATTGATCGCAGCAAGCATCTATAGTTTTTATAACATCATCTACATCCTCTAATGTCTTTACATATGGTATTCTTTTAACTTCAACTTTTTCTTTAAACTGACTTGCTGCTGCATTTGCTACTTGTGCTGCAGTTTCACCTATAGAATCCGATATTGCATACATTGTTAACATATTTAAGCACTCCTTTTATACCCTATATTATTCCTATATAATCCTATAATATCTCAATTTTCTGAAAATTTCTACCTAAAATCCTTTAACTGTTTTAATATATCCATTTATGGATTTATGATATAATATCATAAGATATAAATAGGAGGATTTTTTATGAAAAAAGAAAAACTTATAGCGATAGGTGTATTGCCTGTAATGTGGCTTGCCTATTTTTTATTCGAATTAGTAACTGGAAGATTAACCGATTCCTATAGTATTATTATGAATCTTCTTATAACTATATTATTCGCTTTAACAGGTTATATAATATATAAAATAGGTATAAATCACAAAAATGGCTTTTCAACTAAAGTCCTTTGGCTAATATTCGGAATAATATTTTTAATTGATCAAGGTCTCAAACTTATCATTAAACTATATTTTTTCCATAAAGAATTTACTATTATAAAAGACTTTTTATACTTTTCACCTATAATTAATACTGAAGGTTCTTGGTTAAATGCACGTTTTGGTGCAGGTGTAAGCTTTAATTTATTAATTGTACTGAATGTTCTAGCCCTACTTTTTTTCATTGAGATTTATAGATATTATAATTTCAAAGGAAATAAAGATTTTTGGGGTGATATGTGTTTTGTTTTCTTAATAGCAGGATGTTTATGTTCCTTAATAGATAAGGTATTCTATGGAGGAAGTTTAGATTTTATAGGTATAAGTAATTTATTTATAGCTGATTTTAAGGATATCTATATCAACCTATCAATATTATTTTTATTTTTAGGTATGTACATAAACGGATATTTAACTAGCGAAGAAGATAGTACAATAAAAGAAGATATTGAAGGAGTAAAAGATTTTTTTGTTTTTATTTTAAAAGATTTGAGATTAGTTAAGTAATAATTTAAGATAATTAGGAAATAATTTCATATATACGACATGAAAGGAAGTATATTATGAACAATATAAATTACAAAAGAATTCCTTCTCATATTGGAATTATTCCTGATGGAAATAGACGCTGGGCTCAAAGTAATAATAAAGAAAAACATGAAGGTTATGAGTTTGGTGTTGAACCTGGTATTAAATTATATGATACTTGCTTAAGTTTAGGAGTTAAAGAGTTAACCTTTTATGGATTTACAACTGATAATACCAAAAGACCATCTTCTCAAACCAAAGCTTTTCAAAAAGCATGTGTAGATGCGGTATTTTCTCTAGTTAATAAAGATGCCAATATATTAGTTGTTGGAAATAGTGATTCACCTGTTTTCCCTAAAGAATTGCTTCCTTACTCTAATAAGCGTGTTAATTTTGGAAAGGGACTTATTAATGTAAACTTCCTTATTAATTACGGTTGGAGTTGGGATCTGAACTATTGTCTAACAGATAAAACTCGAGGTAAAAAAACTTCAGAGATAATAAATTCTTTAGCTTCATCTGAAATATCTAGAATTGATTTAATTATACGCTGGGGTGGAAGAAGGAGACTTAGTGGATTTCTTCCTGTTCAATCTGTTTATTCTGATTTTTATATAATAAATGATTATTGGCCTAATTTTAAAACTGATCATATATATGACGCATTAAATTGGTATGATACTCAAGATATAACCTTGGGTGGCTAAAATAATAAGGATGATGCAAAACTAATTTTATTAATTCTGCATCATCCTTATACTCTATATCTATTTTCTAAAGTAATTCTTTTATCTTTCCTTCTAGGCTTAATGGAGTTGTAGTTGGTGCATATCTGTCAATAACATTACCATCTTTATCTACTAGAAACTTAGTAAAGTTCCACTTAATGCTTTTTCCTAATATTCCACCTGTTTGTTCTTTTAAATATTTAAATACAGGATGAGTATTTTCTCCATTAACATCTACTTTTTCAAATACATCAAAGGTTACTCCATAGTTTATTTCGCAAAAGTTCTTTATCTCTTCATTACTACCTGGCTCTTGTTTCCCAAATTGATTACAAGGGAATGCTAAAACTTTTAGCCCTTGATCTTTATATTTTTTATGCAATTCTTCTAGTTCTTTATATTGAGGTGTAAACCCACATTTACTTGCAGTATTAGCTATTAATAACACCTCACCCTTAAACTCTTCAAAATTTCTCTCTTTTCCCATTGAATCTACAGCTTTAAAATCATATATATTCATATTAACCAACCTCTCCTTATAAAATTAAATTGTGTACAATTAAATTTTATAGCTTTTATATTCCATTGTCAATAAAAAAATTAAGCCAGAATGATATCATTCTGACTTTATTATTTCAAACTTAGATTAATCTATTCAACTATTACAGCAGTTCCAGAAACTGTTACCATTAACATACCTGAACTAGCTCCTAAAACCTCGTAATCTACATCGATTCCTATAACTGCATTTGCACCCATTGAAGCAGCTCTTCTCTTAAGCTCTTCCATAGCTTCTCTTCTAGCATTTATAAGTTCATCTTCATATGTTTTAGATCTTCCACCTACTAAGTCTCTTATTCCTGCCATAAAGTCCTTTACAAAGTTTACTCCAGTGATTACTTCTCCGAATGTTACTCCCAAATACTCCTTTACTACTTTTCCCTCAATATTGTTAGTTGTTGTTACTATCATAATACCCTCCCGTGATTTTAAATAACTCTTTATAAGTTATTTATTACTCTTATTAATGTTATTATATCATCAATAAATTCCTTGTCAATATATTTCTATAAGTATATGTAATTTATTATTTTATATAATAAAAAGACACTCTTACGAATGTCTTTTAATATACTCAATCTAAAAGTTTTTAGCTACTGCAACAACATCTGCTTTTGCTTTATCAAATATCTCTTCTGCTCTATCAGGGTTTTGAGCAATTCCTTCAACATGGAATACACTGACATCTTCTATACCTACAAAGTTTGCTACAACTTTAATATAGTTTGAACCATGTTCAAGATTTTCTATTGGTGTCTCAGAGAATTTAGTTCCGCTAGCTTGAATGTTCAATAATTTTTTACCTTTTAATAAACCTACAGGTCCATTTTCAGTATATTTAAATGTTTTTCCTGCTATACATATAGCATCTATATATGCTTTAACCATTGGAGGTATTGAGAAATTCCATAATGGTGTTACAAATACATATTTATCTGCTTCCATAAACTGATCAACTATTTCACCTAATCTTATTATTTTGTTCTTTTGACTTTCTGATAGACTTTCAAAAGCTTCACCTTTAGCTAAAGAGTCCCATGCATTAAACACTTCTTTATCTAACATTGGTATAGTATCTTCATATAAATCAATCTCTATGATTTCATCTTCTGGGTTAGCCCCTTTATACTCACTTAAAAATATCTTTCCTACTTGTAATGACTTTGATTTTTCCTCTAATTGTGCATTTCCTTTAATATATAATACTTTACTCATTTCTATCTCCTTTATAACCATAATTGATAATTATTTTCACTTACTTTATGTAAGTATATTATCAAATTTCATATGCTTTTGTCAAGTAATAAAATAAAGAAATGCACTGTAAAATTTTACAGTGCATTTCTTTTTTAGTTATTAGAATAATTTAATCCCCATATGATTCCGTTTATGTCAGTAACTACGGCATGATAAGCTCCCCAGAAAGTTTTTTGCAATTCAAACTTTACAGATCCCTTATTTTTCAATAGTGCGTATATTTTATTTATTTCTTCTTCATTTTCTAATTCAAGCAATATATTTACGTTTTTACTATCGTGTTCTTCACTTAATATATCAACTAAATATATTATGCAGTTTTCATTAATATGTAACTCAGAATGAATGATTTTACCCTCTTTACCTTTAAACATAGGGTTTCCGTCAGCTAATTGAACATTTTTTATTTCTCCACCAAAGATCTCTTTGTAATACTCTAATGCCTCTTTGCAGTTATCTACAAAAATTTCCGGAATAATATTTTTCATTTTTTTAGCTCCTTTGCCATATCAAATTACTTAATTATATATTAACAAAGCTCGTCCTATTAATCAATAATTCATCATTTATTTACATAATCAATAAAAATATGCTACATTATTTAATCTTTTATTGAGTTTATTTTTATATAATTTAAAAAAGAGAGAAATCTAATCATAAAATTTAGATTTCTCTCTTTACTTATTATTCTGCTAAATAGCTGTCTACTTCTTTAGCTACAGCTCTACCTTCATTTATAGCCCATACTACTAAGGACTGACCTCTTCTTGAGTCTCCAGCTGCAAAAACTTTATCTACATTTGTTCTAAAGTTTCCATAACCTGCTTTAACATTAGTTCTTGCGTCTAGTTCAACTCCGAAAGCATTTGAAACATAGTCTTGAGTTCCTAAGAATCCCATTGCTAATAATACTAGCTCAGCTTTCCATTCCTTTTCGCTACCTGGTACTTCTACAGGAACAAAAGCACCTTTATCATTTTTTTCCCATTTAACATCTACAGTGTTAACCTTTGTCAGATTGCCTTCGCTATCTCCTTCAAAACTCTTAACATTTATAGCATATTTTCTAGGATCTTCTCCATATTTTGCTTCGAATTCTTGTTGACCGTAATCAACTTTAAGAATTCTTGGCCATTGAGGCCATGGATTATTATCAGCTCTTTCTAAAGGTGGTTTATTCATAATTTCAAATTGTACAAGAGATTTACAGCCATGTCTTAATGACGTTCCCACGCAGTCTGTTCCAGTATCTCCACCACCAATAACTATTACATTTTTGTCTTTTGCTGAAATAAAGTTTCCATCGCTTAAGTTAGAATCTAATAAACTCTTAGTGTTAGCTCTTAAGAAATCTACTGCAAAGTGTACACCATTAAGCTCTCTTCCTGGAGCTTTTAAATCTCTTGGATTTGAAGCACCTGTAGCTAGAACTACAGCATCAAAGTTATTTAGAATATCTTCTGCTCTATAGTCATCTCCTACATTTGCATTAGTTACAAACTCTACTCCTTCTTCCTTCATCAAGTTAACTCTTCTATCTATAACAGATTTATCAAGCTTCATGTTTGGAATTCCATACATAAGAAGTCCACCTATTCTATCGTGTCTTTCAAACACAACTACATTGTGTCCTCTCTTATTTAAGGAGTCAGCTGTTGCAAGTCCTGCTGGACCTGAACCTATTACAGCTACTTTTTTACCACTTCTCACTTTAGGAGGTTCTGGTTTTATTAACCCCTCCTCAAATGCTCTATCAATAATTGATCTTTCATTTTCTTTTATTGTAATAGCTGGTCCGTTAATACCTGCTGTACATGCAGCTTCACATGGAGCTGGACATACTCTTCCTGTAAATTCAGGAAAATTATTTGTCTTTAAAAGACGTTTAAGTGCTAATTTCCATTTTCCTCTATAAATAAGGTCATTCCACTCAGGTATAAGATTATTTATAGGACATCCTGAAACCATACCATTTATCAATATTCCAGATTGACAAAATGGTATACCGCAATCCATACATCTTGCGCCTTGTTTTTCTTGCTTTTCCTTAGGTAGGAGTTTATGAAATTCTTCGAAGCCTTCCAACCTTTCTATAGGATCAATGTTTTTACCTTCTTCTCTTTCAAATTCTAAAAATCCTGTTGGTTTTCCCATAATACTTCCTCCCTCCTACTTGTTAATCCTAGTATTTTCATAAAATGCAGCTATTAAAGCATCTTCACCTTTAAGCCCTTGCTTTTCTTTCTCTTTTACAATAGAAAGCATTCTCTTATAGTCGTGAGGCATAATCTTATGGAATTTAGGTAAGAACTCATTAAAGTTTTCTAATATTGATTTTCCTTTATTAGATCCAGTAGCTTCTACGTGTTCTTCAATTAAACCCTTAAGCTCTTCTATATCTTCTTCACCTAATTCTTCTACTGCAATCATTTGTAAGTTAACTTTATTCTTAAAGCTTTCATCTTCATCAAGAACATAAGCAACTCCACCACTCATACCTGCACCAAAGTTTAGTCCTGTTGATCCTAAGATAACAGCTCTACCCCCAGTCATGTACTCGCAGCCATGATCACCTACTCCTTCAACTACTGCTGTAGCTCCAGAGTTTCTTACGCAGAATCTTTCTCCTGCTATACCATTTATAAATACTTTTCCAGAAGTTGCTCCATATAAAGCAACATTTCCTATTATTATATTTTCTTCTGCTTTAAACTTACTATCTCTTGAAGGATAAACCACAAGCTTACCACCTGATAATCCCTTACCTAAGTAGTCATTAGAATCTCCTTCTATTTTTAAAGTAAGTCCCTTAGGTACAAAGGCACCAAAACTTTGTCCTCCAGATCCGTTACATTTTATACTTATAGTATCCTCTGGAAGTCCTTGAGAATCATATTTTCTAGTTATCTCTGAACCTAATATAGTTCCTAAAGTTCTATTTATATTAGTTATATCAACTTCTATATCAACTTTATTTCCATTCTCTAAAGCATCTTTAGCTAACTTTAAGAATAATTCACTGTCTAAAACTTCATCTAATTTATGAGAATAAGCTTTATCTGCTTTAAAGCTTATAGCCTTCCCTTTTTCTAATTGTGGAGCATTTATGATTGAATTTATATCAACTTTCTTTGCTTTCCAACCCTTAATATCTTCTTTAGCTTTTAACTTATCGAATCTACCAACCATTTCATCGATACTTCTAAAGCCAAGCTTAGCCATGTATTCTCTTAACTCTTCAGCTATAAATCTCATGAAGTTAACTACGTATTCAGGTTTTCCAGCAAATCTTTTTCTCAGCTCTTCATTTTGTGTTGCTATACCTACTGGACATGTATCTAAATTACATACCCTCATCATTACACAACCTATAACTACTAATGGAGCCGTAGCAAATCCAAATTCTTCTGCACCTAATAAAGCTGCAATAGCTACATCTTTACCAGTCATAAGTTTACCATCAGCTTCAACTACTACTCTTTCTCTAAGATTATTCATAACTAGAGTTTGATGAGCTTCTGCAAGTCCAAGCTCCCATGGTAATCCTGCATGTTGAATAGATGTTCTTGGTGATGCACCAGTTCCTCCATCATAACCTGATATTAGAATAACATCTGCTCCACCTTTAGCAACTCCAGCTGCTATAGTTCCAACTCCACCTTCAGAAACAAGTTTAACAGATACTCTAGCTCCTGTATTAGAGTTTTTAAGGTCATATATTAACTGTGCTAAATCTTCTATTGAATATATATCATGGTGTGGTGGTGGTGATATTAAACCAACCCCTGTAGTTGATCTTCTAGTTTTAGCAACCCATGGGTATACCTTACTAGCTGGAAGTTGCCCACCTTCACCTGGTTTTGCTCCTTGAGCCATTTTTATTTGTAACTCTTTAGCATTTACTAAGTATTCTGAAGTAACTCCAAATCTACCTGATGCTACTTGTTTTATAGCTGAATTTCTAGAATCTCCATTTTCATCTAGTATCCATCTTTCTGGGTCTTCTCCACCTTCACCAGTATTAGATTTTCCACCTAATCTGTTCATAGCTATAGCTAAAGTTTCATGTGCTTCTTTAGATATAGAACCATAAGACATAGCGCCAGTTTTAAATCTCTTAACAATTGAATCCACTGACTCTACTTCATCTAAAGGTACTGATACCCCTGAGTAATCAAAGTCAATTAATCCTCTTAATGTTAATGTACTTTCTTCTTGGTTTAATAAAGAAGTATATTCTTTAAACAATCTATAATCAGCTGTTTTTGCAGCTTCTTGAAGCTTGTGAATTGTTAGAGGATTATACATATGTTCTTCTTGATTACTTCTAAACTTGTGGCTTCCCACTGAATCTAAAGTTAAATCTAGAGTAAGTCCTCTCTTATCAAATGCAGTTGCATGTCTTAATTCAGCTTCTTTTTGTATATCCTTTATCTCTATTCCACCAATTCTACTTATAGTATTAGTGAAGTATTTATCTATTACCTTGTCTGCAATTCCTAGAGCCTCAAATATTTGTGCTCCTTGGTAAGATTGTATAGTAGATATACCCATTTTAGATAATATCTTAACTATTCCCTTAAGTATTGCTTTATTAAAATGGTATACACCTTTTTCATAAGGAATTTCTAATAACTCTTCCTCAATAAGTTCTCTTATAGATTCATATGCTAAATAAGGATTTATAGCTGAAGCTCCAAAACCTAATAACGTAGCAAAATGATGTATTTCTCTTGGTTCTCCACTTTCAAGTATAAGAGCTAAGGATGTTCTTGCACCCTTTCTTACTAAATGATGATGAAGAGAAGAAACTGCTAGTAGTGATGGAATTGAAATATTATCTTTATCTACTCCTCTATCACTAAGGATTAATACATTGTATCCATCCGCAAATGCTTTATCAGCCTCATTAAATAAACCTTCCAAAGCTTCTTCTAAAGCATTTTCACCCTTATTTTTATCAAACAATATACTTAAAGTCTTAACTTTAAAGCCTTCTCTATTTATATTTTTAATTTTTAGGAAGTTTTCATTTGATAATATTGGAGAACTAAGTTTTATTTGCCTACAATTTTCTTTAACATCCTCTAATAAGTTTCTTTCTGTACCTAAGAAAACATCTGTAGCTGTAACTATTTCTTCTCTTATAGCATCTATTGGTGGGTTAGTAACCTGAGCAAATAGTTGCTTGAAGTAATTGAATAGTGGCTGAGGTTTTTCTGATAATACAGCAAGCGGAGTATCTATACCCATAGCTCCTAGAGCTTCTTCTCCCACTTCTGCCATCTTTAAAATATTATTCTTTAAATCTTCATAAGAATAACCAAAAGATTTCTGAAGCTTTGCTCTTTCTTCCGGTTCTATAGCCTCATCCTTCACTTCTATATCATCAATATCTTCTATATTTATAAGATTTTCTTTTAACCATTCTCCATAAGGATTTTCTTTAGCATACTTATCTTTTAATTCCTTATCATCTATTAATTCACCCTTTACAGTGTCAACTAATAACATTTTACCTGGAGTTAGTCTATTCTTTTCAACTACCTTATGTGGCTCAACATCTAATACCCCAACTTCAGATGAAAGTATTAAATAATCATCATCTGTTACATAATATCTAGCTGGTCTAAGCCCATTTCTATCTAAAACGGCACCTAATTTTTCTCCATCAGTAAATACTATAGCAGCAGGACCATCCCATGGTTCCATCATAGTAGCATAATATTCATAAAAATCTCTTTTTTCCTTACTCATAGTTTGGTTTTTAGCCCATGGTTCAGGAATAGCCATCATTACAGCTTTTGGTAAGTCTCTACCATTCATTAATAAGAACTCTAAGGTATTATCTAAAATGGCTGAATCTGATCCTTCTCGATCAATTACAGGCAATACCTTACCTAAATCTTCACCTAAGTATTTTGAGACAAGTTTTGCTTCCCTTGAGTGAACTTTATTTACATTACCTCTTAATGTATTAATTTCCCCATTGTGTATCATATATCTGTTAGGATGTGCTCTCTCCCAGCTTGGGAATGTATTAGTACTATATCTTGAGTGTACTAAAGCTAAAGATGATTCCACTTTAGCATTTCCTAGATCTCTATAGAAATCTTTAAGCTGTGTTGCTAAAAGCATCCCTTTATAAACTATTGTTCTAGAAGAAAAAGATGGAATGTAGAAAGTCTCTCCATGAAGTAAAGTATCTTTAAGAGCCTTTTTCTCAACTTTTCTTCTAACTACGTATAATTTTCTTTCGAAGTCTATACCCCTATTAACTTCTTCTGGTTTTTCAACAATTGCTTGAAGTATGTATGGCATACAAGAAAGCGCAGTTTCCCCTAAATCCTTAGAATTTACTGGCACCTTTCTCCACGCTAACAATTTAACTCCCTCTTCTTTAAGAGTTTCCTCAAAAAGAGTTTTTGCTTCTATCCTCATAGTTTCCTTCTGAGGTAGGAACACCATTGCTACTGCATAATCTCCTGCTTGTGGCAGAATTACTCCAAGTTTTTGGGCTTCTTGTTTGAAGAATCTATGCGGTATTTGAAATAATACTCCCGCACCATCTCCTGTGTTTTCTTCTGAACCTATTCCACCCCTATGTTCCAAGTTGATTAAAATATTTAGAGCATCCTCTAAAACCTTATGTGTCTTTATTCCTTTAATATTAGCAACTGCACCAATTCCGCATGCATCATGCTCAAAACTAGGATTATATAATCCCATTTTCTCTGGATAATTTTTGTGCATTTATAGCCCCCCCTTAGTTTATTAATATCGCCTTTGATATCATTGTAGGAACAAACAGCGAGTAACTATATCATAAAATATAGCACTCGCAAAATCAATTAAAAAATAAGTTAAATTGTTGGGGTTTACTGGTAAAGAAAGTTAAGTTTCTTGGGCAAGAATTGCCTTTGCAACTTCACTCATCTTTTGTCCATTATTCATACTTGTCTTCTGAATGTATCTAAAAGCTTCCTTTTCAGAAAGTCCTTTATTCGTCATTAAGATTCCCTTTGCTTTTTCAACAAGCTTCCTATCTTCAATGCTGTGTTCTAACTTCTCAACTTGTTCTCTAAGCTTCATTATTCTTCTTTGACTTTGAAAGATTAAATCAACAGCATTTAATAGAACTGGTTTAGATATAGGATTACTTATGCAATATATATCCGTTTCTTCTTGAACGAAGGATTTGTAGGGTTCATTTACTATAGCCAAGAATCCGCATATATCACCTAGATTACTACTAATATCTATAATTGTCATTTCAGAAAGCTTATAACTCATTATTATTAAGCTAGGAGATTCTTGCATGGCTCTTCTTATTAAATCATTAGCTGAAGTACATACTCCAAGTACCTCGTATCCTTCATTTCTTAAAATAATCTCTACCTTTTTAGCTGTATCAATATTGTTTAAGGCTATAATTATTCCTCTGCGAAAGTCCATGGCAAACTCACCTTTTTTCTGATTAATATTTCTTGATATAATTGTCAATTTCCCATTGATGAACGCTTATAGCATAATCTTTATATTCAGAGGATTTAGCCTTTAAATAAGTGTTAAATGCATGTTCACCTAATGTTTTTCTCACCAATTCACTTTCTTTCATATATTTAATAGCTTCTTCTAAGCTTCCTGGTAACGAATCTATTCCTTCTGCTTCTCTTTCATCTTCATTCATCTTGAATATATTCTTTTCAGCAGATGGTGGAGGTGTAAGATCCTTCTTTATTCCTTCTAGTCCAGCTGAAAGTAATGTAGCTAATACTAAATATGGATTTGAGCTTGGATCTGGACATCTTAATTCTACTCTTGTTCCAGCGCCTCTTGAAGCTGGTACTCTTACTAGACATGTTCTGTTACTTCCAGACCATGCTATATAAACTGGTGCTTCATAACCTGGAACTAATCTCTTATATGAGTTAACTAGAGGATTAGTTATAGCTGCTATTCCCTTAATATTATCAACAAGACCAGCTATAAAGCTGTATGCTGTCTTACTTAATCCTAATTCTCCATTTTCATCAACAAAAGCATTTTTTCCATCTTTATTTAATGACATATTAACATGCATTCCTGAACCATTGATTCCATATACAGGTTTAGGCATGAATGTAGCATGCACTCCATGTCTTTGAGCTATTGTTTTAACAACTAATTTAAAAGTCATTATATTATCAGCTGTTGTAAGTGCATCTGCATATTTAAAATCTATTTCATGTTGTCCTGCTGCAACTTCATGGTGAGATGCTTCTATCTCAAATCCCATTTCTTCTAAGGCAAGACTCATATCTCTTCTAGCATTTTCTCCCAGATCTACTGGTCCTAAATCAAAGTATCCAGCTTCATCGTGAGTTACAGTGGTAGGTTCACCTTTTTCATCTGTATTAAATAAGAAAAATTCACATTCTGGTCCAACATTCATGCTGTACCCTAACTCTTCAGCTTCTTTTAATACTTTCTTTAATATATTTCTTGGATCTCCTTCAAATGGAGTTCCGTCTGGTCTATAAACATCACAAATTAATCTTGCAACTTTACCTTGTTGAGGTCTCCATGGGAAAATAACGAATGTATCTAAGTCTGGTCTAAGATACATGTCTGATTCTTCTATTCTTACAAAACCGTCTATAGAAGACCCATCAAACATACACTCATTATTTAAAGCCTTTTCAAGTTGACTATCAGTTATCGCAACATTTTTAAGTGTTCCAAATAAGTCAGTGAATTGAAGTCTTATAAATTTAATACCATTTTCTTTAACGATATTAATAATATCCTCTTTAGAATACTTTGCCATAATATACTCCCCTTTTCGCATTTATTATTTGCAAAATTACATATGCAATAAAACGGCGCACTACTAGAAATACTTTTAAAAATTTGTAAGTAACTCTGTAGAACACCGTTGTTCGACTAAATCTTGTTAATATTATATTCTCATACTATTAAAAAATCAACTGTTATTTTTTGTTTTGTTTAAATTTATTATTCTAACCGTATACTTTTGATAATATGCATCTGATTTCATTAATAATATGTTAATACCATACCTATTTAAAGTTATGATACCATATTATTTAATATACATTCACTTACTGAATTAACTACATAATCTACATGCTCTTTTAAGCTTTCCTCTGAGCTTGTAAAAGTAAAGGAATTTCCTGCGACTTTAAACATTGATAAATCATTCCATGAGTCTCCTATAGAGTAAACACTGCTAGCATCTATTATCTCTTTTTCCATAATCATTTCTAAGGCATTTCCTTTTGAACAACCTACCTTAACTATATCTATATATCTAGTATTTCTATAAGCTACAAGATAATCCCCATACTTTTTATTGATATCATCACAAACTTCTTTAATGTAGGCTGCATCCTTCCCATCAAACTCAAAGCAAAGTAATGATACCTTGTCATCTCCTAACTCTACTAAGGTATCTATACTTTTCATGCTAGGAACCTTAAAATTTTCAAAACCTCTACCTACTATATAAGTAGTAAACCCAGTTTCTAGAGCCACCCCAGTAGTTCTATGTCTAAAATCCTTTATAACTGAGTCACATATATTTAAATCTAACTCCTCGCTATGCATTAGATTTAAATCCTTATCAAAAATAAGTGCTCCATTTAGTAGAACAAAGTAGTCCGCTGTTATATCATATTTACTTTTCAAAAACTCTACTCCATTGTAGGGTCTTCCAGTAGTAATTGCTATAGCGTGTCCTAGTTCTTCTAGTTTTTTTACAGCCTTAATATTATCATCTGTAATATCAAAACCCTCTACTAAAGTTCCATCTAAATCAGTAGCTAGCATTTTTCGCATCAACCATACCCCTTATCTTACAGTATTTTATCAGTTTTAATTATAACATACACCGTAACTAAATATCATTAGTTTCATTATTAAACTGGCTAAAGTACATATTGTAATATACACCTTTTTTATCTAATAGTTCATAATGATTTCCACTTTCTAAAATCCCCCCATTTCCAACAACAAGTATATTATCTGCATCTCTAATAGTACTTAATCTATGAGCTATAATAAAGCTAGTTCTTCCCTTCATTATATTTAACATACCCTTTTGAACCTGTTTTTCTGTGCGCGTATCAACACTACTTGTTGCCTCGTCTAAAATCAATATAGAAGGTTTAGATAACATAGCTCTAGCGATAGTTATAAGTTGTCTTTGTCCTTGACTAAGGTTACTTCCCCCCTCTACAATTTTAGTTTCATATCCTTCTGGAAGCCTTTTTATAAAACTATCTGCGCATGCCAATTTAGCCACTTTTTCTATTTCCTCATCTGTAGCCTTTGGATTTCCATAACGTATATTATCTTTTATACTTTCGCTAAATAGATAAGTATCTTGGAGTACTATACCAAATATATTCCTCAAGCTGTCTCTCGTATATTTACGTATATCCTCTCCATCTATTAATATACTTCCATCCGTAACCTCATAAAATCTAGTAAGTAAACTTATTATTGTGGTTTTTCCTGCTCCTGTAGCTCCCACTAAAGCAGTAGAACTTCCCTCCTTAGCACTAAAACTTATATTTTTTAGTACACTTATATCTTTTGAATATCCAAAACTCACATTTTTGAATACAACTTCACCCTTAGGATTTGTTATTTTCTTAGATTCCTCGCTATCCATACTTTCTTCATTTTCATCTAAAATCTCAAATACTCTTTCAGCTCCAGCCACTGCTGATTGCAAATTATTAAATATACTTGCCAAATCATTTAAAGGTCTAGAGAATTGTCTTGAATAACTTAAAAAACTAGCTATTAATCCTACAGTTATAAGTCCCTTAACCGCAAGTATCCCTCCAACAGAGGCTACAGCCATAAACCCTATATTATTTATTACATTCATAATAGGCATTAAAAATCCTGACCAAATTTGAGCCTTTAATCCAACCTCACAAAGCCTGTCATTAATCCCCCTAAAGGAATCCATAGCTTCTTTTTCACGATTAAAAGCCTTCACTATATCTACTCCAGATATAGTTTCCTCTATATATCCATTTAAATTTCCAAGCTCAACTTGTTGCTTCTTAAATAAAACCTTAGTTTTGCTAGCTATTACTTTTGTTAGCCCTCCTACCAAAGGTACTGTTATTAAACTTGCAAGTGTCAAAAGTGGGCTTAAAATAAGCATCATTATAAAAGAGCCTGATATTGTTATTACTCCAGACATTAACTGAGTGGTTGAGCTAGAAACAGTACTACTTACATTTTCAATATCATTAGTAAGTCTGCTCATAACTTCTCCATGGCTGTGAGTATCAAAAAAGCTTATAGGTAGCTTATGCAGTTTAGAGAATAAATTCACCCTTAACTTTCTAACAATTCCTTGGGATATTTTTGCCATGATTCTACCTTCAACAATATTTATTCCTCCGCTTACTATATAAGAAATAAGTAAAACAAATATCACTATTATTAAGCCACTTGAATTTTTAGTCCCCTGAAAATCTGCCATATAATCAACAGCTTTACCTATTAGATATGGTGCCATAAGTCCTATAAAGCTATCTATTATTATTAAACTAAATATAAATACAAGAGCTCTTTTCTCACTAGAAATATATCCAAAAAGTCTTTTTAGAGTTTTCTTAAAATTCTTAGGTTTAGCTTTAGGAGCAAATCTATCCATGCCCTTTGTAGTTCTTCTTCCAGATATATTTATGGAAGGTATTTCATCTATCTTCTTATTTTTTTCTCCCATTATATTAACTCCTTCCCGATCTGAGAATTAAATATATCCTTATACACACTACAACTATCCATAAGTTCATTATGAGAACCTAAACCTACTATCGCTCCATCATCAAGTACCAGTATATTATCTGCTTCCATTACTGAAGTTATTTTTTGAGATATTATTATAGTAACTAAGTCTTTTGAGAACTTCTTTAATCCTTCTTTTATTTTCTTTTCAGTGGTAACATCTACAGCACTAGTTGAATCATCTAATATCAATATATGAGGTTTCTTAATTAACGCTCTAGCTATTGATATTCTCTGTTTTTGTCCTCCTGAAAGATTCACTCCACCTTGACCTAATTTTGTATCATATCCTTTTGCCTGTTTTAATATAAATTCATGAGCCTCCGCTAGTGAAGCTGCATTTATAACCTCTTCCATAGTAGCATCAGCCTTCCCCCACCTTATATTGTCTACTATACTTCCCGTAAATAATAAAGAAGTCTGAGGAACTATAGAAATCCTATCTCTTAAACTTTCCATCGAAATATTCTTTATATCAACTCCGTTGATTTTTATCTTTCCTTTAGTAACATCATAAAATCTAAGGAGTAATTTAACTAAAGTACTCTTCCCTGAGCCTGTAGAACCTATTATTCCTAAAAGCTCTCCAGAATTAATATTAAGGTTAATATTTTTAAGGGCAGCTTCTCTAACTCCCCCACTATAAGTGAAGCTTACATCTTCAAAACTTATTTGTAATTTTCCCTTTTTAACCTCTTCATTCCCATTTTCTATAGTTAGCTCTTGATCAAAAACTTCAACTATTCTTTCTGAAGATGCTCTAGCTTTAACAAACATATTAAACACAAAGGTCATGGTCATAAGAGAAGACAGTATTTGAGTCATATAATTTATAAATGCCATAACTGCCCCAACCTGTATGCTTCCGCTATTTATCTTTATATTTCCTAACCAAAGCACTGCTATTATTCCAATATTAACTGTAGCAGTAATAGTTGGACTAAATATGGCTATAGTTTTCATAGCCTTAGTAGAAATATTAAAAAGTTCATCATTTTTTTTACCAAATCGTTCTTCTTCATATTTAAACCTATTAAATGCTTTAACAACTCTAACTCCGGATAAATACTCTCTTATATTACTATTAACATTGTCCAAAGATTTTTGTATCTTTCTGAAATTAGGATATCCTATCCTCATATTTAAAATTATTATCCCAATGACGAGTGGAATTATTATTAAAAAAATTACTGATAAAGATAAATTTAATCTAGCAGCCATTATTAAACTTCCTATACATAGCATGGGTGCCTTAACAAAAACCCTCATCATTCCATTTACAAACATCTGCACCTGATTAACATCATTAGTAAGTCTAGTAACTAATGAAGCTTTATCAAAATTATCTATATTATCAAAGGAAAAGCTTTGAATTTTTTCATACATATCAACTCTTAAATCTCTCCCAAACTTTTGTGATACATGACTTGCTATTATACTCCTCATAGTAGCTCCTATAGCTCCCATAACAGTCACTCCAAACATAATCAGCGTATTAATTAAAACATAATCCATATTTCTACTAGCAACACCTTCATCAACTATCTTTGACATTATAGTTGGCTGCATGAGATCACAAATGGCCTCTATGGATAGAAAAAATAGCGCTATAACAAATGGTTTTTTATATTTTTCTATATACTTCTTATAATGCTTCAAAAACTTCATCTCCATCTTTATTTAAATAAGCAAACCGTTCAATATAAATTATAACTCAACCTCATGGAAAACTATGACTAATTTTCAAAATCTGTTATTACTTTTAATTTAAAAATTATCTTAATCTTCACAAGCACTATACTAATTTAAATCTATTTTTAGCCAGTTAAATTGTTAACTGCTTAACTGGTTAACTGGTTAACTTCTTATATTCTTAACTGGTTAACTGGTTAACTGTTTTTCTGTTTTTTTAATATTTAAGTTTTTATTAGCTAGAATGTCTTTGATGAAGCTGAGGAAGAAGGAATCTAATGACGCTTGAGAAGAAACTCCTATAAATTAGTATTTTCTAAATTATAACAACTTTGTAACAAGCTCATGTTAAAATATATTTAGTATAATTTGAGAGGTATTTATTTATGAGAGAAAAGATTATTGTAGTTGAGGATGAATTTTATATAAATGATATTTTAACCACTGCTTTAGAAGAAGAAAAATTTCAAGTTTTAAGTCTTTTTAACGGAGAATCTTTAAAGGAAAACTTAATTAATTTTGCTCCAGATATAGTTCTTTTAGATGTTAATTTGCCAGATATAAATGGATTTGAGCTATGCAAATATATAAATAAAGAACTTAGTATTCCTATAATTTTAATTACTGCTAGAAATGACGTTGTCGATAAGGTTCTAGGCTTAGAGTTAGGGGCTCATGATTATATAACTAAGCCTTTTCATATAAAAGAAGTTATAGCTAGAATTAGAGCAGCCTTAAGATCCACAACTAAATATTCTTCTACACTAACAAATGATTTATCAAACCAGCCTGTAGCCATAAGCCCAGTGTTAAATGTTGATTTTGATAGCAGAATAATTCTTAAAAATAACGAGGAGATAAAACTGAATCCAAAAGAATTTGAAATTCTCTCTTTACTATCTAAAAATAGAAATAAAATTTTCACTAGAGATGCTTTATTAAATACTATTTGGGGTTATGAGTATTTTGGAGAAGATAGAACAGTTGATGTTCATATAAGGAGACTTAGAGCTAAAATAGATACACCTGATTTTTCTCATATAGAGACTGTATTTGGTGTTGGATATGTAATGAGGTAATTTATGAAAAGTATAAAAAGCAAAATAACCTTGTGGTTTATGTGTTTATTTATTATTTTTTCCATTGTGCTTAATTTATCTATAAGATTTTTTCTTAAAAATGATTTTGAAAAAAACACGACTAATTCAATGAACAATTTAATGATAAATTCAAGAGAATTAATAAAAAACAAACTTTTATTAAAAGATTCTTATTCTAACTCTGATTGGATTGATGTTGGCTCTGAGGTTTTATGGGATATAAAAAAGCTCTACCAAACCTATGGAAGCCTTTATTTCTTAGATAATAACAGTGCTTTAACCACCACAAATAATTCAGAAGAGGATATAGCATTAATTAATGAAGCTTCAAAGAACAAAGCTGTAGTAAAGCTATATAGAGTTAAAAATACATATACTGCCTCAATTTCCTATCCAATTTATATAAATGATAAAAGTGATTATACTCTTTATCTGACAAAAGATTTTAGTGAAAATTATTTAGATTATATAAAAATATTAAATATTATAACCTTGCTTCAGGTTTTTTTGGGTATTCTAATACTTTTGATTACATATTTAATCTCTTCTCGTATAACTAAACCTATATCCTCATTAATTAAAGGTGTTAAGGAAGTTTCTTTAGGTAATTTTGATTACTCTTTTGAATCTTCATCTTCAGATGAAATAGGGATATTATCAAGAGAATTCTCTAATATGAAAAAAGAAATAAAAAATCAATTGGAATATCTTATGAAAGAAAAAGAAAATGCTCTACTTCTTCAAAAAAGTAAAAGCAGCTTCTTTAATAATGTAACCCATGAGCTTAAAACTCCCTTAACTACTATATCAGGCTATAGTCAGTTATTACTTTCTCCCAAGGTAGAGGATAAGAATTTTAGAGATAGAGCTATAAATGGCATCTTTCAAGAAAGTGAAAGAATGCATTCCTTAATAGTAGAGCTAATAAATAGTTCTAAAAACTTAAATAATCCACAGAAAGAATTAATTCCAATAGAATTATCCACATTTATATCAAGAATTCTTGATAACCTAAAAATTAAGTGGAAAAATAAAGCTTATTCCCTAAATCTAGATATGGAGGATACTTTAATACTATCAGATACTGAAAACATAACTTCATTACTAACAAACATCTTAGATAACGCTATAAAATATTCTCTAGATAATGGAGTTATAGCTATAAATCTAAAAACTCAAAATAACTTAGTTTATTTAACAGTAGAAAATTCTTATGATAGCTCTACTTCATTTATAAAAGACAAGCTGTTTGAACCTTTTGTTAAAGGTACTAACTCAACAGAAGACAGCAATGGTCTAGGTTTATATATATGCAAAGAGATAGTTAATTCGTTAAATGGAGAAATCATTATACAACTAACTAAAGAAACCTTTAAACTTATAATAACTTTTCCTTCTTTCTGTAATATCTCTGAAACAATTTAACTAAGTTTTGTAATTATTAAAAGTTATCATAAAAATAACACTGAAAGGGGGAAATTTTATGATAAAAAACACTTTATTAAAAGCTCTTACAACATCAATATTAATCTCTTCTTTATTTTTAACTGGTTGTACTACGGAAGAAAAGACTGTTACAGTACAGGATGATGTACAGAAGATGAGTAATGAATTAGATGAAGATGGTAGGATATTTACTAGGGTTTCAGATATAACTACTCCCGAAGCCGAAATCAATAGCATAAAGTCATCTACATTCATTCCTTCTCCTCCATTTTTTGATAGTTTTATCATATTTTCATCAGATGACTATAAAGATTCATTTCACTTAAATTCAGATAATTTTATTAGTTCAATCGCGAGCAATTCAGCTAAATTCAAAGGTATAAACAAAGGTATATTAACTTATTTTAATGATACTGAGTTATGGATATATAATTCAGACACAAAACAAAACCAATTTCTTATTAATATTCCAGATATAAAAGAAGAATTAGAAAACGCTACATCAATTAATCCACTTAAGATTTCTGGAGATAATAATTACTTAAGTATACTTTCTTTAATTCAATATGATGGATATCACGAAAATATTATTCGTATATTTGATTTAAAAACAGGTGAGCTTCATAAAAGTGCTCCATTAAAAGATTTGTATCTATCTCAAAATATTCTCTATAGTAAAATAACAAATAAATTTTATACCTCAACCCCATATTCTGAGAATATATTAGAATTCTCTATTGCCGACATGAATCCTAAAGAAATAATACGCATTCCTGGAATTAAAGTTGAGAACTTTAAAATGAGTGAAGATGGTAGATGTATTTACTTCACACAAAAAGATAGAGATAGTAAAGAGCTGTCATTTTCTAAACTTGACTTACAGACAAAAAATGTAACAACTTTATTAAAAATATCTCCTAAAGAAAAAGATGAAGATTTATTTTGGAATAACTTTGATATAGTTGGTACTACACTGGTTTATGCTCTTTTTACAAACATATCCACTAATTTTGAAGCTTCTTTAACTAAACAAAAACTTTATGCTGCAAATATAGTTGAAGATTCTATTGCCGATAATCAACTTTTATATAGTTCTCCTAATGCAGAAAATTCTTCTGTATGGTTTTATTTAGACAAAAATAGCAACAAGCTTTTTAGTTCTATAGCAATATATCCAACCCCTGAGTCAGGCGAAAGTACTGAATATCCAAAATCAGTCCGATACACACTATACGAAAAATCAAAATAACATCATTAATTTACAAAATAATCTCAAAAACTAATTTTTTCTTAATTCTTTCATTAAAAACTTTAAGTTACAGATTTATAGTTCTATAATTATAAATGATTAAAGTAAAGTCAAGCGGAGGAAATTATGAAAAAAAACAAACTATTTATCTTAATGATATCAATTATAATGCTAACTTTAGCTTTAGTATCTTGCTCTAAAAATACAAAAGAAGATACTAGCAGCAATGAAATAAAAGAAGAGATTAATACACAAACTACAAAAAATGAAAATACTAGCGATTCTAATCAAGATGAAACTACTTCTAATTCGAATAAGGCTCCTGAAAAACCCTCTTCTCCTATAACTAATACTGACAATACTAATACATCTTCTAAGTCTTATTTCGGAACCTGGGTTGTAAGTAAAAAAATTGCAACTACTCCAGTGTATGCTATGTCTGAAGATAAGATAAAGTCTTATATAGGAAAAGAACTATATCTAACAGAAAAAAAGGTGTCCTTCGATAAGGAGAATCTAGTTAATCCTACCTTTGAAGAAACTACTTTATCTGATACTGATTTTAATTCAGAAAACAAAGTTTCTTTAAAAACTATAGGAATAAGCTCAGCTTCTGTTAAAAAGGTTGATGTTATTCAAAATGTTAATTCTAACTGGGCTTCCTTTTTTGGAAACACCTTTTATGTTAAGGACGACAATACCTTGATAACTTTATGGGACGGAATATTTTTTGAGTTAAATAGAAAATAGGAAACAAAAAAGAAATCCACTTAATTTATGGATTTCTTTTTTACTCTATTTAACAAACATCTCAATTAATGTTCCTAATCCTTTTTCAAGATTTCTTAACTTCTCCTTGTTTATAGACTGAAGATATAGGCTTTCTAGTTCTAGCATATATTTTTTACCTGCGGCTAGGTAACTTGTTGCTTCTTTTATTTTTTTAGTATATTCTTGTTTAATATTTTCAATATTGTCTTTATATTTCTCTTCAGTTCCAGGATAAACTAGCTCTTCATAGGTATCTACAATCTCATCTGTATGTCGTTCTGCTAGATATTCATGAGGTCTAGTACTATCAAAAACTGCAATACTAAGCTCTCTAAGCACTATCATATCATAGCTTTTAGGATCAAACCCACAATGATAAGCTTCAATATCATATCCTCTTTTTTCAGCTTCATTTAACAACTTTCCTAATATAGTTGATTTTCCTGTGCCTGGTCTGCCCTTTATAAGGTACCTCTTCCCAACATTTCTAGTAATGCTAGGTATAAAATCCTTTGGTCCATCCGGAGTCGCTGCTCCTAAAAACCTATGCACAGTTTTTGATTTTTTATTTAACTTTGTTTCTGCTAATATTCTAATTATTAATTCCTTTGCAAAATCATCCGCTCTACTAAAATCCATGTTTTCTATATATATTTCTTCCCATTTATCATGAATTTTAAGCCCCTCACCAAATGCAACATGAGCTTTTTTTATTTCTTCCTTCATTAATACTTTTAAGTTTTCTATATTTTTGTGTCTTTTTTTCAATGAGTTTTCATCCATAATTTGAGATAAGTCTATATATTGTTTATCTTTTTTTATACTCTCTAGTTTTGTTCCGTATATAGGGTTTCCATCAATAAAAGCTACATTCCCATTAGGAATAACCACACCCTCTACATATTCATCTCCCATATAACTATTTATAAGTTCTATCTCGTAACCTTTTGCTAAATAGGCCTGTGCAATATTTTTTATAACCGATGTCTTTATCACCTGGGGAGCATTTCTTATAACATATATGTCCTTTATATTTTCTAATATAGAGTCATAGTAATTCACGAACCCTCGTGCTGTATTTCCTCCCCCATAGTAATTAATAATATTAGGTGTCATACGACCACTTCCTCTTTATCGTTCTTTGGTACATATTTCCATAATATGCAAAGACACAAAGGATAGTGATGGTTAGAGGTTTCTATAACTACAAATATTTCTTCATTTTTTTATGAGGAATTCCAGCCTCTAAATAAACCTCAGATATTTCTTCAAATCCTACTGATTTATATAAATCTACCACATACTCTTGTGCAGATAATATTATTTCTTTTTCTTTATAGACATCCTCTATATATTCAATGGCTCTATTCATCATTTCTACAGCTAATCCTCTTCTTCTATAGCTATTTAAAACTAAAACTCTTCCTATTGAAGGTGCATCATAACTTATTCCTTTTGGAATTATTCTGCTGTAAGCTACTACTCTATCATTATCTATACAAAATATATGTGCACATTTTTTATCCACATCATCAAAGTCTTGTTCATCTATTTTCTGTCCGCAAACAAAAACCTCAAACCTTGATTTAACTATCTCATAAAGTTCATTTATACTTAAATCTTTAAATTCTTTTATATACCATTTCATATTTTTAAACCTCTTTTCATATGTTTTATTTATATCCGTTTATTGATATCTAGATTTAACTGATGTACAATATATATTGTAATTCTTCTTAAACTGAATTAGAAGAGCTTTTCTCTTTTAATTGACTTTAGGAATTAGTTATATAGTTTCATTCTAATTGCAAGGAAGTTTCTAAGCAAAAGGATTAATATGACAACTGGATTAATTAAATTTATGTTTTTTCCTAGTTTGTTAAAATTTTAACCCTCTGCTGACAGAGGGTTTTATTTTTTGGAGGTAATCATGGAAAATAGGGTTGGTGTAGTTGCCATTGTTTTAGATAACTTAGAGGCTGCTCCTTCTGTTAATGAAATACTTCATGACTATGCCAAGATAATAGTAGGTAGAATGGGTATTCCCTATAGAGAAAAAGGGGTATCTGTAATTTCTATTATTGTAGATGGCACAACGGATGAAATAGGTGCTTTAACAGGTAAGCTTGGAAGAATAAAGTACGTTCAAGTTAAGTCTGCTATTACAAAGAAGTAATATTAGAGGAGTGTGTTTTTATTATGATAAGAGAATATAAGGCAGAAGAATTTATTATTGATGAAGAAATTTACTCAAGTATTGAAGAAGGTGAAAAATTAGCCCAAGATAAAGAATATGTAAAAAACCTTCTTGAAAGATCTAGGGACTTTAAAGGATTAACCCACAGAGAAGCGGCTGTACTTTTATCTGTAGAAGATGAAGAATTAGTTCAAGAAATGTTTAAAGTTGCTGGAGAAATTAAAGAAAGAATTTATGGAAACAGAATCGTTTTATTTGCTCCCTTATATCTTTCTAATCACTGTGTTAATAATTGTGAATATTGCGGTTATCAACACTGCAACAGCGATTTATTAAGAAAGAAATTAACTCAAGAGCAAATAGCAAAAGAGGTACAAGCTTTAGAGGCTATGGGCCACAAGCGACTTGCTTTAGAACTTGGAGAAGATCCAATTAACAATCCTATAGAGTATGTTCTTGAATCTTTAAAAACTATATATTCATTAAAATTTGATAATGGAGCTATAAGAAGATGTAACGTAAATATAGCTGCAACAACTGTAGAAGAATATGAAATGCTTAAGGATGCTGGCATAGGCACATATATATTATTCCAAGAAACATACCATAAACCTACTTACGAAAATCTACATCCAAATGGTCCAAAACATAATTACAACTGGCATACTACAGCAATGCATAGAGCTAGAGCCGCTGGAATTGATGATGTTGGAATGGGTGTACTTTACGGATTATATGAACATAAATACGACACTATAGCTTTACTTATGCATGCAGAACATTTAGATAAAGAAACAGGGGTAGGCCCACACACTTTATCGGTTCCAAGATTAAGACCAGCTGAAGGTGTTGATACAAATAAATATCCTCACATGTTAAAGGATGAAGAATTTAAGAAATTAGTGGCTATCCTTAGAATAACAGTTCCTTATACAGGAATTATATTATCAACTAGAGAAGAAGCTAATTTTAGAGAAGAAGTATTATCTGTAGGTGTATCTCAGGTTTCTGCTGGCTCTTGTACTGGAGTAGGTGGATATGCTGATGAAAATAAAATTAAAGAAAATACAGCACAATTTGAAGTAAGTGATGAAAGAAGTCCTAGCGAAGTTATGAGAAGCCTATGTAATCAAGGATACGTTCCAAGTTACTGTACAGCTTGTTATAGAGAAGGAAGAACAGGGGAAAGATTTATGGCTTTAGCTAAATCTGGACAAATACACAATGTATGTCTTCCTAATGCCTTACTTACTTTTAAAGAATATTTAATAGATTATGCTGATGAAGAAACTAAAGAAGTTGGTGAAAAAGCTATACTTAAAAACCTTGAAACAATACCAAATGAAGCTGCTAAAGAAGCTTGCTTAAAGAAGCTTGAAAGAATAGAAAATGGAGAAAGAGATTTACGTTTCTAATTAAGAGGAGGAATAAAAACATGTTAGATACCCCAAAAGCCAATAGACTCCATATATCTTTTTTTGGAAAGAGAAATGCAGGAAAATCAAGTTTAGTAAATGCCTTAACAAATCAAGACATAGCCCTTGTGTCTGATACTCCTGGAACTACTACAGATCCAGTATTTAAGGCAATGGAATTACTTCCATTAGGCCCTGTAATGATAGTTGATACAGCTGGGTTAGACGATGAAGGAGCTTTAGGAGAACTTAGAATAAAGAAAACCTTCGATATAATGGATAGAACAGATTTAGCTATTTTAGTATTTACAGGAGAATCTACTGATTTCTCGATGGAGATGACATGGAAAGAAGAATTAACTAAAAGAAATATTCCTATAATAGGAGTAATAAACAAAATAGATCAATTTTCTTTAGATGAAACTTCTTTAAAATCTGATTTTGACATTCCTTTTGTATCTTTAAGTGCTAAGGAAAAGAAAAATATAGGTAGTTTTAAACAAGCTATAATAGATGTTGCTCCTACAGATTTTGAACTTCCTGCTATAGTTGGAGATATCCTTAGACCAAAAGCAAGAGTTGTTTTAGTAGCACCTCAAGATATCCAAGCTCCAAAAGGAAGACTTATACTTCCTCAAGTTCAAATAATCAGAGATATATTAGACTATGATGGAATGGCTCTAACTGTTAAAGATACTGAGCTTATAGATGTGTTAGAAGATTTAAAATGTGCTCCTGATTTAGTTATAACAGATTCTCAAATGTTTGATAAGGTAAGTAAAATAGTTCCTGAAGATATTCCTTTAACATCTTTCTCAATCCTTATGGCAAGATATAAAGGAGATTTAGCTACCTTCGTTAGAGGAGCTAGAGCTATGGATTCTCTAAAACCTGGAGATAAAGTTCTTATAGCAGAAGCTTGTACTCACCATGCATTAAAAGGTGATATAGCAAGAGAAAAACTTCCTATATGGATTAAAGAAAAGTACGGCGATGTTGAATTCGTAAATTTAACTGGAGTAGACTTCCCTGAAGATCTTAAAGAATTTAAGCTTATAATTCAATGCGGAAGCTGTATGTTCACAAGAAAACAATTAATGAGCAGGCTTATTAAAGCTGAAGCTGATGATATGCCTATAACAAACTTTGGTACTGCTATTGCTCATCTAAATGGAATTTTAGATAGAGTTGTAAACATGTTTCCTGAAGTAAGATAATCTAGCTTATTTTAAAGAACTTCTGTGATTTTTCATAGAAGTTCTTTTTTTAAACTAAGAACTTATCTTCTAAAGTTCTAAAATTCTAAAATTCCAAAGATCTTAAGTTCTTAAGTTCTTAAGTTCTTAAGTTCTTAAGAATTTACTATAAATCTATTAGAAAAACATTAGGGTTCTTCCTTGAAAATATCTATTTTAAAAGTATTGTTGTCAGTACTATACTCAAACTCATCATCTATAACTATTTTACCTTCTATGAAATCTATTTTCACTGTTATTGTAGTAGGAATATCATCATTATAAAAAGTTTTCTTAACTTTAGGTGAGTGAATAATTTCTTTTCCTTCTTTATTTGTTACTTTAATTATATTAGTTGAGGTTATTAAGGATTTTATATCCCCATTCTCATAAAATTTTAATGAATTACTTTCTCCATGAATTCCTACGGCATTTTTATCATAGGCATAAATATCCCCAATAGGTGTTTTAATTTTAGTAGGATAATTAGGCTCACAAGATTCTATATTACCATTTTTGTATAAAGAGATTCCTACTCTACCTTTAATTGTTTTGTCTTTATGTTTTATGTCAATTACTTCTCGAGGCCAGAGAGTTATACTTTTAATTTCTTGTGTTTCATAAAAACATATAGAAATAACTTTTTTATGAAACTCTGCAAAGGAAAATTTAAAATCATATTCTTTTGCTAAATTTCTTTCATCTTCTTCTAACCAGTATGCAGATATTCTACCGTCTAAAGGAAAAATTCGCTTTATGCTTCCCTTCTCATGAAAAACTATTTTTTCAATGTAGAAATCTTTATTTTTAATTGATATTTTACTTTCTTTTTGGAGAAGTAAACTCTTAATATTTCCATTCTTAAATAGTTTTATGGAAGGTAAATCCTTTTTTCTAGTGTCATCTAAATCATACATAGGAATAAATTCATTCTCACCTATCCTTAATATGTTCTTTTCATATATTCTTAATGCTTCAATCTCGCCAGTATCATATACATCAGAAACTTTTGCTCCTTTAAGCTTAATCATTTAAAACTCTCCTTTTTAATTTCAAGTTAAAATATAGAGTGGTTAATCTTCTTTATATTTTGGAAGACACCACTCTATTAACTAAACTATATTTTTAATATGATATTATTTCTAATAATGCCTTTAACCATGGGAAAACGTCTCAAGAAATTTATTGGTCCCATATAACTTACTTGATAAATCTTGTTTCCCCGGTATACCACAAGCATCTGCACGGCAATGTTTGCAGTGCCTAAATACTTCAAGATGTTTTTCAGCTTCAATTCTTGCTTTATCTAGCTGATTACAATCTGGTGCCTTGATATGGCTTAGATCATGTTGAGGAATAAGTGGAATTATATTGTATAAAGTAGCTCCAGCTTCTTTAACTGTTTTAGATATAACCTCAATATGCTCATCATTAATTCCAGGTATTAATACAGAGTTTACTTTTACTATTACTCCTAATCTACTAATTAAGCGGATGCCCTCTAATTGGTTTTTTATCAATATTGAAGCTCCTTCTTCCCCATAATATACTTTTTTATCATGTACTATATAGGAAGTTATTTGGCTTTGTATCTTAGGATCAACTGCATTAACTGTAACTGTTATAGTTCTTACACCCACATCATAAATTTTTTTATAATATTTAGGGAGTAGTAACCCATTTGTACTCAAACATTTTATAAGATCTGGATATTCCTTGTCTACTAATTCGAAAGCTTTCAACGCATGTGGGGTTGCCAATGTATCCCCTGGTCCAGCTATTCCTACAACAGTTATTTCAGGACAAAGGTCCAAAGCTTTTCTTACTGTATCTACTGCAT
Organism: Clostridium sp. YIM B02506; assembly: GCF_022324845.1. Taxonomy (NCBI): domain Bacteria; kingdom Bacillati; phylum Bacillota; class Clostridia; order Eubacteriales; family Clostridiaceae; genus Clostridium; species Clostridium sp. YIM B02506. The sequence continues at coordinate 1,667 of NZ_JAKGTG010000040.1, read as the reverse complement.
CCTTATAATTTAATATCCCATTAGCAACTCCTGGTCTGTCTTCATCTCCATTACAATCTCTTCTACAAAAATTACACTGTATATTACAAGATGGACTGACTGGCAAATGTAGTCTACCAAACTTATTATGTGCCTCTCCCCCCAAACATGGATGGGATTTTGCAAGGTGTGTAAAATCACTGCTTTTCTTTTTAACTAAATTAAAATCTGCCATAAAATCTCCTCCGTTTATATAAAAAATAGAGGTATAAATCACTATTCCATGATTTATACCTCTAGTTCTCTAGTCAGTATTTACTTTACTATACTATATTTAATTTATAGAATTTAAAAAGAATACTCCCTCTGAACTGGCTAATTGTTCCAAAGTAATTGAATATAATACTGAATTTATCTGTTTATCTATATTTTCCCATACCGCTATATTTATTCTTTCCTCAATGTCATTGTGACTATGAATGTTTGCTAAATTTGTTTCTCCTTCTATTACCCTAAGTATATCTCCTACATATATATCTGAGGCTTTTCTAGCAAGTGAGTACCCTCCTTGAAACCCTCTTACACTCTTAACTAAATTAGCCCCCCTTAGCAAAAAAAAGATTTGAGACAAATAATTCTGAGAAATATTTTGTCTTTCAGCAATTAAATTCAAAGGAATGTACTCTTCTTGTTGATTCATTGCTATAAAAACCATAGCTATTAATCCATATCTTCCTTTAGTTGATATATTAATAATAAACTCTCCTTTGCTCTAATTTAAATTTTGAACTTTCAAGTTTCCCTAAACCACCTTATCTATCTGAATACTTAATGTATCAATATCCCCAGACCCTAATCTAAATACAAAGTCATCGCTGATTATCTCATAAGGACGAATTATAGATATATTATCTAAAAATACATCTTCAAATAGCTTATTAATTGTCTCTTCATAACCCCTAAACTCATCTTCATCTATTATAAATCTCTCAATAATTCCAATTACCCTTAAGCTTACTTTCTTGTCCTCAATAATGTTTATCTCAATCCTACTATTTACTATATCTCTATTTATCATTGGTGATTGTACCTCTTGAAAACACACAAGTTTTCCTTGCTTATTACTGTAAAGTCCTCCCTTAGAAATACTATGCCAAAAACTTTCATTATAAATGGATATATCCATAGTTGAACTTGTCTTATTTATAAGGTTTATTAAACCTATATCTAGTTTTGTAATTATACTCATCACCTCATTCTGAATTTCTCATTTTTCTCTATCTGTATAATCTTGCCGTCTTGAATTACTATTGTAACTGTTCCATAACTGATTCCTTTTATTAGCTCGTTTAATTTTTGGGATACTTGCTCATTAACCGGACTTTCTCTTAATAATTTTTCCACCTTCATAGTACCACTCCCCTTATTGTTACTATATAAAAAAGTCGCCAAGGCGATTATGAGCCGTCGACTTTTTTTACGCATCTGCCTTTCCAAACGTATGTGAGGAAAATTTGGCAGGCGTTCAATTTTCTTTTTTTATTCTTTAGGTGTTTTAGCTTACAATAAATGAGTTTGATGAAGCTGCAGAATGCTTCTACAGTTATAATGTGTAAATTTCCTCGTATTATAAAACCATAGAAATAAATACGAATATTTATTTCTATGTTGAAAACTCTAACTAGTGA